>JBEPWN010000132.1:0-7111 GCA_041642395.1 Marinilabilia sp.
GGGCGTTTTAGACCTTGCCGAAAACGCCCCCTCTAAACCCACAAAACCCTTAAGCATGAATGTCATTGCGAGTGGCTACCCCAATTACTTTTTGGGGCATAAGGTGTACATGACAGTAATGGTAGGTACCTGAAAGGGGCCAATTTGAATAACCCCCGGGTGGAAAACCCGGGGTAAGCTGAACAAATGGGGCCGGATCCCCGAAAGGGGGTCAACTATTATTTTACTGATTTCTTGCTCATTACAAAAATCTGTCATTGGTAACGTAGTGAAGCAATCTCAAATCTTTATAGGTCAGTAACATTTGTTTTGATTTCTTTATCAGCAATTAATCCACAGCCCAAAAGCCGACCTTGCGATTTTTCTTTTTTGAGCGGTTAAGCCACCAAAAAAATAAGATAATCTGGCAAGCAATTATTACCTTTGAAAAAATTAACGTAATATATTGTCTTTTCAAAGACTCCTAACATGATAAAACAATGAAGAGAGACGACAAGATTTTTGAACTGATCGAAAAAGAACATCAACGACAACTCAACGGCCTTGAGCTGATTGCCTCAGAAAATTTTGTAAGCGAGCAGGTTATGAATGCCATGGGATCGTGCTTGACCAACAAGTATGCTGAAGGTCTTCCCGGCAAACGTTATTACGGCGGCTGTGAGGTGGTTGACGAAAGTGAAACTCTGGCCATCGAACGTTTGAAAAAACTTTTTGGTGCCGAATGGGCCAATGTTCAGCCACATAGTGGTGCGCAAGCCAATATGGCAGTGCTGATGACCGTTCTCAATCCCGGCGATAAGTTCCTGGGCCTTGACCTGGCACATGGCGGTCATCTCTCCCATGGATCACCGGTCAATAGTTCCGGACGTCTCTACGAGCCAATAGCATATGGAGTAAATGAAGAAACCGGTCTGGTGGACTACGACATGATGGAAAAACTGGCGATGGAACACAAACCCAAACTCATCATCGGTGGAGCTTCAGCTTATTCCCGCGACTGGGACTATGAGCGCATGCGTGCCATTGCCGACAAAATTGGTGCCTTACTCATGATCGACATGGCACATCCCGCAGGTCTTATTGCGGCCGGATTACTCAAAAACCCGGTAAAACATGCACACATTGTTACTTCCACTACACATAAAACTTTACGTGGACCCCGAGGAGGCATTATCCTTATTGGCAAAGATTTCGACAATCCAATGGGCATTACAACTAAAAAAGGGGAAGTCCGTAAAATGTCTTCTTTGCTGGACTCAGCAGTATTCCCCGGCATTCAGGGAGGACCACTGGAACATGTGATCGCATCCAAGGCAGTTTCATTTTACGAAGCATTACAACCCGAATATAAAGAGTACCAAAAGCAAGTTCTGAAAAATGCACATGAAATGGCAGAATGTTTCATTGCAAAAGGATATAAAGTTGTATCCAACGGAACCGATAATCACAGCATGCTTATCGATCTTCGCACCAAATTTCCTGAACTGACAGGTAAAAAGGCTGAAAACACTCTTGTTCTGGCTGATATTACCATCAACAAAAACATGGTTCCTTTCGACGATCGCTCACCTTTCCAGACTTCGGGAATTCGTGTAGGAACAGCAGCTCTTACTACCCGAGGAATGAAAACAAACCACATTTCGGCGGTGGTTGACCTCATCGATGAAGTTCTGGGCAACCCTGACAGTGAAGAAACACTCACTTCGGTTCGCAATAAAGTGAATGCTATGATGAAAGATTTTCCGATTTTTGCATATTAATTTTGACTGAAATATAATTAATTAATTCATCCGGTGATTGAAAGTCACCGGATGAATTTTTATAATAATCTCCTGCCTGCAAAATCCAACTTTTTCATTCATATTATGATTCTAACAGATGCCATTCTTTTGGTGGTGGCAGGAATTGCCGCCGGGGTTATCAACACACTTGCCGGCAGTGGTTCCTTAATTACTCTGCCCCTGCTTATGTTCATGGGATTGCCGCCGGCAGTAGCCAATGGAACCAACCGTATTGGCGTGATCGTTCAGAATCTGGTTGCCACCCGCAATTTCATACACCAAAAAGAGCTCACACCCCAAACCGAATGGAAATTGATCATTCCAACACTTTTGGGATCTTTGATCGGTGCATTGATCGCCATAGAAATTAAAGAAGATGTTCTCAATTATTTTATCGGAGGTCTGCTTATAGTGATGTTCTTCGTGATATTAATTAAGCCCGACAGCTGGATAAAGGGCAAAGCAGGACAGGTAAAAACCAACAAGTCGGAAATAGTGAACAGCATTATTTTCTTTTTCATCGGAATATATGGCGGTTTTATTCAGGCAGGTGTGGGACTCTTCCTTTTGGCCGGGCTGGTTTTAGGTGCCGGTTACAATCTGATAAAAGCAAATGCAGTAAAAGTATTGATGGTGCTGGCCTTTACCATTGTAGCTTTAATTGTGTTTATTTCAGCAGGTCAGATTGCCTGGTCCTATGGATTGCTTTTAGCGGTGGGCAATGCCGTTGGTGCCTGGTTCGCATCGCGCAATGCAAGCAAAATCGGATCTAAAAACATCCGGTATGTTTTATTGGTGGTGGTTCTTTTCTCAGGACTTAAAGTGCTGGGATTATTCTAATTCAGATTAAAGTGATAAGTAATGGTCCCTTTTTGATATGCCGGGGCATCCGGATCCCTGTTAAACCTAGCCTTCATGGCAGCCTGACGGGCTTCTCGCCAAAGATATGAATTTTGAGTAGTCGTTCCTTTCAGTATGGGTTCGGCACTGGTCACATTCCCGTTTTTATCAACTGTGATCTCAACCACCACAATACCCTCTTCTTGTATGTTATATTCCGGCTTCGGCAAAGCACCATCCAGTGAGCGTCCACTCAGATCGTAACCCGTGCCACTGCCACCTCTTCCGGATCCTTCATAATTTCCTGCACCAGCCTCTCCTGTGAGCTTACCCTGATTACCCGAACCTTCTGTTTCGCCTTGTGATGAACCACTTCCATCGGAACGGCTAAATGCGCCCTGCACATTATTCCGGGCTTCATTTGTCTGCCTTTCCTGTTCCTCCTGCTTTCGTCTTTCTTCTTCAAGCTGGCGCTGACGCTCAAGTTCCTCCTGACGCTGACGTTCTTCTTCAATCCTATTCTGCCGCTCTATTTGTTCTTGTCGCTCACGTTCTTCCTCAAGCCGTTTTTTCTCTGCTTTCTTCCTGGCCTTCTCTTCTTCACTTATAGCAGGAGCTTCTTCAAAATCCTGAGTATTGACAGACTCATTAGAAGTTTCAGGTGTGGTGACCGGAGGTGGCGTCACCGGTTTCGGCTCATTAACCGGCGGCGGCGTATTGCGTTCGCCAGTAGGCTCATTGCGTAACGGCTCACTGGCGCCCATGCCCGTCGGTGAATCGCCAAAATCGACCAATATTCCCTCCTCTTCCTGTGGAATGCTTGACAAACCAAGCACCATAAAAAGTATCAGAAGTACAGCATGAAAAATGGTACTTCCAATTACACCAGCTCTTTTTTCCTTTTTTGATTTATCAGTCATTAGTTCTAATCTCTTTACCAAACGCTTACGAAGATACTTTTCGGACCTTATAAGCGGACACTAATTAAACAAGCCTTTATCTTTTGGCTTACCAGTTACTCAAGTGGAGAACTAACACCTCCCAATTTCCTCTGAATTAAGGAGCTTGGAATAGTACCCTTTTAGTAACCGAATAACTGAATCTACTAGATTACCTAAAACATCAGTTTTTGATCTAATTTCAATAGCCCTCATAATTCATTCTGATCAAATTTATTTTGCCCGAGTTGCCAGAATCAACTTATATTTATTGCGTTTGGCGATGTTCATTACCTTTACCACCTCTTTCATAGGCACATTCTCATCCACATGAAGCGAAACATATATTTCGGGATTTTGGCCAACCTTTTCTTTTAGCAAAGGCTCAATCTGATTAAACGGTACTTGCCGGTCTTCAACAAAATAGTTCAAATTGCGGTCTATTGCTACCGTTGTCAACGGTTTCGCTGCCGTTTGATTAGAGCTCTGCGGCAATAACAGCTTCAACGCCGTTGGATGCACCAGTGTGGATGTGATCATAAAAAAGATCAGCAACAGAAATACCACATCGGTCATTGACGACATGCTGAAGGTAGGATTTATTTTACTTCTTGACTTTAAAGCCATGGTAGTGTTTTGTTTCCATTAATCAAAAGGCGTAATGCCACATTTCCTAATCACTCTTCTCGTCACCTTGCCGGCTCGTTCAGAAGGTCCATAAATTCCATTGTCCGGGCCTCCATCTTAAACACCACCTGCTCCACCCTGGCCACCAGCCAGTTGTAGGCAAAATATGCAATAATTCCCACAATCAAACCTGTAACGGTCGTCACCAGTGCGGTATAAATTCCGCCTGCCAATAACGATACCTCTATGTTACTGCCCGCATTAGACATTTCCCAAAAGGATTTAATCATTCCAATTACCGTGCCGGTAAACCCGATCATAGGCGCTCCGCCTGCTACGGTTGCCAAAATAGGCAGTCCTTTTTCCATCCGGCTTACTTCCAGATTTCCCACATTTTCGATGGCCGTATTTACATCATTTAACGGCCGTCCGATACGGGTAATTCCCTTTTCAATCATGCGGGACACAGGACTATCGTTAGCCTGACACAAAGCAAGGGCAGAATCGATTTTCCCGTCATGAATGTAATCCTTAATACGGTTCATAAAGCTTTTATCCTCCCGTGAGGCACGCTTTATCGACAAATAACGCTCAATAAAGATATAAATGGAAATAAAAGAGAGCAGGAAAAGCGGAATCATAATCCAGCCTCCCTGCATCAGGAGTTCAATTAGATCGATGGATATTTTTTCTTCGACTCCGGCACCTTCTGTTCCTTCAGCAACAGCCTGACCGGCCGCCTGCATCATCATGAATAAGTTCATATTTGTTCAGATTGATTTAAACACACTAATTTCGCAGGCCAAATTAGTGATTTTTTACCAACACTGAAAAACTAAAACACCATTTCCTTTACTTCTACCCCATCAATTTTGCTTAAGGCATTGATCAACAACCGTGCTTCTTCATCATCAGGAATCAGTTGAAGAATAATTAGTCCACTCTGACCGCATTGAGTGTTTTTGGTCTGGTGCAGCCCCAATCGTGTGAGAATAGAACATCCATAGCGGGTAAGGACTTTCTGTACTTCCTGGGCTTCGTCATAGCGATCCTCTACACGGATTCCGATGATGTGATCATTTGACTTAGACATGGTGAGTGATTTTAAAGTTAAACAAAAAAGAATACCATAGCGGCCTATTTTCTTAAATATAACCCTCTTGTTCAGTCTTTGCAAGATAACTCCAAAAACGGCCCGAAGACTGAGGTAAACTTTTCTAATTACTCAATATTCTTTTCAATTTAATCAAATTATTGCAACCATTCATTTAATAAAATGTAATATGAAGCGTCCACCCCAACAGTTGACATTGACAAAATTCCCGGGTTACAATATCATGTTAAAACGGGATAGAACATTATAAAACTTGAAGCTAAAATACCAAAGGACTAACATAATGGAAAGGCAGATACTAAAAAAATGAACCCACTTTTTGTAGTTTTTAAAATATCAGCAACAACGATATGGAAACAAAAATTGGCAAAAGCCATACTTAACTTGAAGGGGAACCGACCTTCTCAGGACCTATTGAAATAATAATATATGAATAAAACTACGGTAAATATACAGAATGATTTTGAAAAGTATTTAAAAAATATTTTTCTGAAAAATCTCACTTATATACTGATAATTGGCTCTTTTGTTTTGGCCTATTACATGTATTCTGACTTTATTGTCAGAAAAAACCTGCAATCCGCTGTCACACGGGTTTTACCTTTAGCATTAATCCTTCTTATCCTTAGCATCCATTTGGTAAATAAGAAAAAGCATTACAAGTTAAAATCGGTTTTATACCAACTAAATTATGTAATACTTCAGTTTATGATGTTTGGAAAGTGTCTTATTCATTTACACGATGATGCTCTGGCCCCAAGCGTAACCGGAACCATAATGGTAATTTTTCTTATTTCACTGGACAATAAATTAAATACAAAGATTACAACCTTGATTTATGCATTGCCCGTAATCGTATTTACCATTGTTCTTTTTGTATTTGGAAACCCGTCGAGTAAAGAGATTTTTATTATTGCCGACATATATCCAATTTTAATTCTGGGCTTTATTATCAATCGAATTCAATACAGACTTCGGTTTCGGCTTTTCAAATCAAATCGGTTACTAAAGCTGGAACAGGAAAAAACCAATACATTATACAAAGAATCTTTAAAAATAAATAAAGAACTTGATGAAAAAGCCAGAGAGGCTATTCTCATAAAAGAAGAAATTCAAAAAAAGAATGAAGATCTCAATAAAATTAATGTTACCAAAGATCGTTTTCTGGGAATTATAGCTCATGACCTAAAAAACCCTATGAGTGTTATTTCGGGGATGTCCGATATTTTATTATATGATGAAACCATTGAAAAGGAAGAAAAAAAATCCTTTTTGCTTGCAATAAACAATTCCATTAAACAGACCTTTAAACTTCTTGAGAATCTTTTACACTGGGCCAGAGCCCAGGACAAAACGATCTCTTTTGAGCCATACGAACATAATGTCAAATCAATTATTGAAAAAGAATTGGATAATCTTAGAAACCATGCCAGTAATAAATCCATAAAAATCACCAATACATACTCTGTTGATTTATCAATCTACGCGGACAAACAGATGTTACAAACAATTATCAGAAATCTGGTGACAAATGCTATTAAATACACATTCCCCAATGGTCAAATAGACATAAAAGCTAAGCGAGTTGTTATTGATGAACGAAATTACACCGAAATTTCTGTTCGCGACAATGGAACCGGAATGAGTGAAGATCAAGTTAACCAACTATTTACCATCAGGAAAAATTCTTCGACCAATGGAACGAATGAAGAGGAAGGCACTGGTTTAGGTTTATTATTGTGTAAAGAATTTATCGATATTCATAAAGGAATGCTTAAGGTGGAAAGTAACCTTAATAAAGGGAGTTCCTT
>JBEPWN010000133.1:0-7110 GCA_041642395.1 Marinilabilia sp.
CCATGAACCCCAATTATGCCGGAAAGTAATTGCCAGGGCCATGAAAGAGAAAGAACTTATGGACGATGAAGAGTTGGGCACTTTTTTTCATCTGAAAGCACAAACATATGTTCTGGATGAAGATTGGAAACAGTCTAAAAATTTCTTTAAGAAAGCAACTTTGGCCAATCGTCTTGACCCGAGACACCTTATCGCTCTTTTCAAACTTCACAAAGCATTGAGTCCCGGTTACAACATCCAACTTTTTGTGGATGAGCATACATCGAAATTTATCGAAGCTTCTTCATTTCAGTATATGCTGGCCGCTTATCATTTATTGATCACTGAAAACACCGAAAAGGGTATCCATCATCTGAAAGAAGCCAATCATTATGCTCCCGGATTTATGGAAGAATTGATAGAAGTCTTTCCTGAAATAGCAACAATCGCAAAAAACAATAATAAACTGACTCAATTAATCGATCTTACATAATGGGAACATTGAACTTTGATTTACCGCACTTGCCACAACGTCCTGAAAAACCCCGACAGCATGGTCTGACAATGATGATGGATAAAGGGCTCAGCTTAAGAGAATCAGAAAATTTCGTTGAAGGAAATGCTCCTTATGCAGATATCATCAAACTTGGCTTTGGAACAAGTTTGCTGGTTCCCAACCTTGAAGCAAAGCTCAATATTTATCGTGAAGCAGGTCTCAGCACCTACTTTGGCGGCACCCTGTTTGAGGCATTTGTTGTAAGAGGCATGTTTGATCAATTCCGGAAGTATTTGGATCGATACGGAATGGAATATGTGGAAGTGAGTGACGGAACCATTACAATGCCACACGAAGATAAACTTGGCTATATTGACAAACTTTCCAGGGATTTTGTTGTGATCAGTGAAGTAGGTTCCAAAATAGCCGACAGGGTTATCCCCAACACTGAATGGATTTCAATGATGAAAACCGAATTGGCGAGCGGATCATGGAAAGTCATTGCCGAAGCCCGCGAAAGCGGCACCACAGGTATTTATAACAGCGACGGATCAGCGAATTTACAATTGATTGAAGACATCCGCTCTCATCTTGATGCTGATAATATTTTATGGGAATCGCCGATAAAAAGTCAGCAAGTCTGGTTCATCAAACATTTTGGTCACAATGTTAATCTGGGCAACATTGCCCCCAATGAGGTGATATCTCTCGAAACACTGAGGCTGGGACTTAGAGGTGACACTCTGCTAGACTTCCTTCCTGATGCTGAATAAATTTCTGCTTCCATTTTTAAAAGGCGGTGCTATGGGTGCTGCAAATGTAATTCCGGGTGTTTCAGGAGGAACGGTTGCACTTATTTCTGGTGTTTTTGTCCGGTTGATCAACGCAATAAAATCATTTGACACAAAGGCATTAAAATTCTTACTAAAAGGTCGTTTTCTAGATTTTGCAAAACATACGGACCTGGTATTTCTGATCGCTCTTTTTGCAGGTGTTTTTACAGCCATTATCTCACTTGCACGGTTATTGGAATATTTATTTGAAAATCATCCTACTTATGTATGGTCCTATTTTTTCGGACTGGTAATGGCATCAGTATATTTTGTGGCCCGGACCGTTAACAGCTGGCATGCCGGAGCTGTAATATCATTCATTACAGGAACAGCCATTGCTGTGGCCATATCGGTTTTGACTCCCGCTTCAGAGAACAGCTCATTTTTCTATTTATTTCTGAGTGGAGTTGTGGCCATTTGCAGCATGATACTTCCCGGATTAAGTGGTTCTTTTGTATTGGTGCTTATGGGTAATTACCAACTGGTAATGATCGATGCAGTCAACAATTTTGATCTTTCCATACTCATGCCGGTTGCCGTTGGAGTTATTGTGGGACTGTTATTTTTCAGTCACTTTCTTTCATGGCTTTTAAAACGTTTTCCCGACTCAACAATTGCTCTGCTTTCAGGTTTTATTCTTGGGTCGCTTGGAATTCTTTGGCCATGGAAAACCGAAATTACGGAGACTTTTGGCGACAAAACAAAAGTAATCGCCTATAACTGGCACCTTCCTGATGCAGATCAAAGCTTTACAATTGCTTTAATTTTCATTATTTTAGGTATTCTGAGTATTGCTATCACCGAAATATGGGCCATCAAAAAACAAAAAGACTGATAATATGAAGACTTACGGGCTTATTGGTTATCCACTGGAACATTCATTTTCACAGAAATATTTTACCGAAAAATTCCGGATCGAAAATATCGAAGCCCGGTATCTTAATTTTCCAATTTCCGATATCAGTCATTTTCCTGAATTACTGGAAAAACACCCATATCTCGCCGGACTGAATGTGACCATCCCCTATAAACAACAAGTGATGGAATATCTGGATGAGCTTGATCCGATAGCCCGTGAAGTCGGGGCCGTTAACGTGATATCTATTAAGTGGAACAACAAAAAACCATTCCTGACAGGACACAACAGCGATATTATTGGTTTTACACGTTCTATTGCACCTTTGATCAAATCCGGACACGAAAAAGCGCTTATACTGGGAACAGGTGGAGCTTCAAAAGCGGTGGCTTACAGTCTTTCACAACTTGGCCTTTTGTATCGGTTTGTTTCACGAAATCCTCACCATCCATCCCATGTATCCTATGACGAACTCACACCGGAGATTATACATGATTACAAAGTAATTATCAATACTACTCCGGCAGGTATGGCACCAAATACTCATGACTTCCCACCCATACCCTATCAGGGAATTACATCCGGACACCTGGCCTACGATCTGATCTACAACCCTGAAACCACCCTTTTTATGCAAAAATGCGCCAAAGAAGGAGCTATTGTAAAAAACGGATTGGAAATGTTGCATTTGCAAGCAGAAGCAGCCTGGGAGATGTGGAATGAATTTCATCAAGACTGATGCTAAAAAACACATTTATGTGTTTTAGCATCAGTAATCTACTCTCTTTTTCCTAAAAACACAGTTCTCTCAAAAATTCCTGGCGGATACGATATATCATTTAAAAACAATCCCTGTGGCGGTGCTGAAGTACCGGCCTCTTCCCTGTTTTTGGCTTCAATAATTCTGCAGAAATCCTCCACAGAAATTTTTCCACGTCCAACATCTAGCAGCGTGCCCACAATTGCGCGAACCATATTCCGTAAAAAACGATCGGCGCGTATTACAAAAACATATAATGCCCCCCGTTTTTCCCACCGGGCTTCTTCTATTTTGCAAAAATTCGTTTTATTGCCTCCGTGCAAACGTGCAAAACTTGTGAAATCAGAATAATCTTTTAATTTTTCTGCTGCCAGGTTCATGGATTCAAAATCGGGTCGAAACCATGGACGATGAGTCAATCCGTTCATAAAGGGATCTTTGTGCAACACCAGATGATATTCGTAAGTACGCGAGATGGCATTAAACCGGCAATGAGCATGCGAAGGAACCTCCAGACAGGAATAAACAGCAATACCGGCAGGCAGCATACTATTAGCCTTACTCAATATCAGCTTTTCTTCGAAAGGCAGGCCCTCTGTATCGAAATGTGCCACAAAATAAGAGGCATGAACTCCAGTATCCGTCCTACCTGCACCGGTAACACTTATGGGGGCCTGAAAAACAGTGGTCAGAACCTGATCAAGGGTCTGTTGAACGGTAATGGCATTATGCTGTTTCTGCCAGCCGTGAAATCCTGATCCATTAAAAGCTATTTCTAAAAAATACCGTGGCATAGTTATGAGTTTCTGTTTCTAATCACAAAGAAACAGTTTCTTGCACATTTAAGGAAATTTTTCATTGACACAGCCAGGTCATTTTTGTATATTCATTAAACAGAGCGGATTCTTAGATTTGTAGATATTAGATTTAAGATGAATCGTATCCCGAAACTTCGGGATTGAAAATCTGCGTTTTAACACAAAATTCATTTAAAACATAAACAGCTGATTCAGAATTTCTTGTAAAAATTTAACGGACTATTGAAATAAAGAGCCGGGAATAAATAGCTTCAAAACAGTCGCATGTAAAACTAATGACAACACAGGACATTATTATACAAAGACTTAAAATCACATAAATACAATCTTATTATGGAAAAAACCAAGCCTGCTTTCCAGAAAAAAGAAGCGGTAGAATCCGTGAAAAATGTCCTCGAAAAACTTCTAAGATCACAGGAAGAAGGCAATATAGAAGCTTTTGCCAAATGCTTTGTTCACAACGACACCGTGGTTCATATTGGAACCGATCTTGATGAATACTTCGTAACATGGCGGGATTACATTCATTGGATGGATGACGTATTGGAGTCAAGAAAAGGGAACGACATCAATGCAAAAGACACACGAATTCAAATCAGTGAAGATGGTCAGACGGCCTGGTATTCACAATTAATCGACACCTGCTACGAAACAAAAGGTGAAATTACACGGCTTGAAGGGTTCAGACATACCGGCGTATTGGTCAATCAACCCGATGGATGGAAAATAGTGCAGAGTCATGTTTCAGCTCCCATTGATACAATTCAGGAATAATTATTTAACCTGCTTTATTCAAAAATTATCTATTACGATGCTCAACTACCGGCAAAACACAAGCGTCCTCGCCAAATTTGATTTGAAAATAGCTCACTATTTCCTGCTTCAAATTTGCCTGCGGTTGCTCGCGTTTTTTGATATTCGAGCATCTCATTACGAAAACTTCATGAATAAAGCAGGTTAAATCTTTGTTTCCAATAGTTGTTCATTACAATAGACCATTAGATTTTAAGATATAAGATTTAAAATGAATCGTATCCCGAAGCTTCATAATATGTTTATTGACTTAAATAATTCAAGAGATTTAAGCACTTAAATATCAAATAATCACAAAAGTTTAACGGAGTATTGTCATTAAATTCAAACCTAAAATGAACCGGTAATCTTCAGGTATAATGCCAATAGACATTTCGTAATTTGCCGGTTACATTTTACAGAAAAAGTGAAATGTATGAAAAAACAAATTGGTATTTGGATGAACACAGACAAAGCGGTGTTGGTAAAATTACTGGATGGAAAGGAAGACACTGTCCAAACCATTGAATCGAACATTGAATCACGTCCTCACAACCCACGAGAGGACAAGCCGGGTTCCAAAACAGGAGCCGTTCTTTTAGATTTGGGTAAAAAAATGACCCACCGGAAAAATCATCAAATGCATGATTACTTCGAAAAAGTAATGCACTCTCTTAATTCAGATGCAGGAGAAATATACCTGTTCGGCCCTTCTACTACAAAAAAACACTTCGGAAAGGAATTAAAAAAGCACCCTGAATATAGCTCAAAAAAAGTAGAGGTAGAACCAGCCGATAAGATGACAAAACCTCAAATGATCGCAAAAGTTAAAAAACACTTCACCAATAATGAAAATGGGAACGGTAAAAATACCGACCGAAAGATTTAAATGCTCCCTCGCAGGAGAAGAAAGCAGTAGCTCAAAGCCCGAAACTGAAAGGGAAGTTTGATTAATCTTTTGTGAAAAAAATACTTTAATCAGGATTACAAATCCTGGACTAAGGAAACGCGGATTGCTAATCCGCGTTAGTGAAAATAAATATGCATTTATTTTTATAATGACATTCCATTGAGGAATAAATCGAAGGGAATCACAAACAAATTGAGATATGAAATTAAATCTTAAATTCTTGAAGAACAACCCATTCTTTTTGATTCCATGTTTCTTATTTTCAACCGTTTTCTTTGCCGGAATCAATATTAATGCGCAAAATTATGAATCACAAAGGAACCAAATGGTGCGCAATCAGATTAAAGCTCGGGGCATTAAATCCAAAACTGTGACTGATGCCATGCGTAAAGTTCCCCGCCATTTATTTGTTCCAAAGAACATGGCGCACCTGGCTTATACCGATCGCCCATTACCGATCGGGCACGATCAAACCATATCTCAACCCTACATTGTTGGATATATGAGCGAAACCCTTGATCTGAACCCCGGAAGTAAAGTACTGGAAATAGGAACAGGCTCGGGGTATCAGGCTGCAATACTGGCCGAAATGGGCATGGATGTTTGGACCATTGAAATAGTGCCCGAATTGGCTGAACAGGCGAAAGAAAATTTAGAAAAAGCCGGATACCGGAATGTTCATGTTAAGCATGGCGACGGCTATAAAGGATGGCCCGGCCAGGCTCCTTTTGACGGTATTATAGTTACAGCCGCCCCAGAGCAGATTCCCGAAGCACTCGTCGAACAAATGAAAGTAGGCGCCACGATGGTTTTACCGGTTGGCCCCACCGGTAGTGTTCAGTCTCTCAAAAAAGTAATAAAAAAAGAGGATGGCATCACTCAAACGACTCTTCTGCCCGTCCGGTTTGTTCCCATGGTAAAATAGTATCTTTAGCCTTATTTCATCATATTTTGAGCTCATGGACTGGAAACAACAACTCAACGATTTGTTTGATGACCGATCAAAAGATTTAGGGCTTATGCCATGCAATTTATATTTGATCTGCTGAAAACATATCCCGAATTAAAAAATGAATTCCAAAATGCTCTTGAGCCCGCTCTGATGGATCAAAGTAAGGGAGTGAGGGGTAAAGCACGGAAAATACTGAAAGCAATCGGATAATTGCGGAATTATTTTCCCGGGATGAAACCATCTATCTAAAAAATCGTAACAACTTAATTGCACACAAATATTATTGCACACAAATATTCCTGCCTACCTGTTTACAATAGTCCGTTAAAAAAAAGCTTAAACGCAAAGACACAAAGACGCAAAGTTTTTATTATCAAAGAGTTGAAGTAATTCATTGTTATTTTTCAAACCATTTATTATTAGGCACTTGCAAAAGTTTAACGGAGTATTGTGTTTAGAAACTCAAAAAAATAAAACTCATGATATGGAGACTGATAAGGAGATGTGAAACATGAATAAACCAACAATTGATGAGTTGCTTAAAACCCCTACATTTGGTTACGCATATTATAAAATCATCCCGGACATTAATGGAAAACCTGAAGATTATCAGTTTAAGGACATAAACCAGCAATTTGAAAAAATTACAGGCTTCAAAAGAGCCGGCATCATCAATAAGAAAATTACTGAAGTTATTCCGGAAAATGAGCACAG
>JBEPWN010000134.1:0-7106 GCA_041642395.1 Marinilabilia sp.
TGGCATCTGAATGTCTTCAAAGCGGGTATGCAATTCTACCAGTCCATATTTACCACCTTTTGCATTGAAATAGCTTTCAACCGATGGCGTTGCCGTTCCAAGCAAAACCCTGGCACCATGTTTATGGGCCAGCATAATTCCCGCATCCCGCGCATGGTAACGGGGAGCCGGGTCGAATTGTTTGAAGGAATTTTCATGTTCTTCATCAACAATTACGAGTCCCAAACGGGAGAAGGGGAGGAAGATGGAAGAGCGCACACCAAGGATAATCTGGTAATTCTGACTTTCCAGAAGATCGCGATATACTTCCACGCGCTCTTCGCTGCTGAATTTTGAGTGATAGATTCCAAGCTTATTGCCGAAATGACGTTTCAGGCGTGTTGTGATCTGGGTAGTCAGTGCAATTTCGGGCAAAAGATAAAGTACTTGTTCGCCTCTACTTAGATGTTGTTCTATCAGGTGGATGTAAAGTTCTGTTTTTCCGCTGGAGGTAACCCCATGAAACAGTACAACGTTGTGTTTATTAAAGGCTTCTTCTATTTCGTTATAGGCTTTGGCCTGGACCGGCGAGAAAACATTTTTTTCTTTTAGCTGGCCATCAGAGAGATCCAGGCGTCCTATTTCATTGGCAAACTGTTCGAAAATTCCTTTTTTAATTATTTCATTTAATGGAGAAGCGGCATTGTTGTCTCTGGTCATTAGTGTTTTTCTGGAAATGCTTTCGCCGCTCAGCGCTTTTCCTGCTCCACCTGTTTTTTGAATAAAACTCATTAACAGGTTGAGCTGCCGCGGTGCCTTTTCAAGAGCATCGAATGCTTTATGGAGGGCCTCCTCGCTTCCAATTTTTTCGCCCAACCTGAGGTGATTTTCTGTTTTTGCCTTGTATCCTTCTTTCAAACGTTCACTCATAAAAACAGCTCCGTCTTCCATTAACGACTGCAAAATATGAAGACAACTTTTTTGTTGCAAATGGTCGTTAATCTCGGCCACCGAGCAAACCTTTTTCATTGATAAAAAAGAAAGTGTTTTTTGTTCTTTATCAGTTAAATCATTGTTTTGTTCATAATTTGGGTTGTAATAAACACGGCTCTCACTTTCGAGCTTCAGTCCTGCGGGCAGGGCTGCTTTGTAAACTTCACCCAGGGTACACTGGTAATAACCGGCCATCCATTGCCAGAAATCGAGTTGTTGTGAATTTACAATTGGAGTGCGTTCGAGTATTGCCAGCAAAGGTTTGGTATCATATTCGGCCGGTTTGTTATGATGAAGCGAAAATACAATTCCTGAATATTGTTTTTTCTTGCCAAACGGGACAACAACGCGCATACCGGGAACAAGCCCATCAGTCAGATCAGAGGGAACATAATAGGTAAAGAGCCTCGGGAGAGGCAAAGGTAAAATAACATCGGCAAAGTAATCCGGATCCATCAGGTGCTTTGTTTTGAAACCGTAAAGTTATGAAAAGGGTTGTTCCTGCAATACAATAGATCGTTAGATTTTTAGATGTTAGATGCCAGATGAATTGTTTCATATTGAAAAACAACTTCTTAATATCAATAGTCTGTTAAATAAAGCTTAAACGCTGAGTAATCCTTCGCTGAAGCTACGGATTCTAAAAGACGCAAAGCTTTTATTATTAAAGAGTTGCAGTTATTTATTGCCGTTTTTCAAAGCATTTATTATTAGTTACTTGTAAAAGTTTAACGGAGTATTGTAATGTCTTGCGTGCTTTAAATTGAAACAATTGACTGATAGTTGATTGCAAAAAAATAACGGGCTACTGTGCAATGGATACCTGCGTTGTTTTTGTATTTGTCCGCATACGTGTGATGTCCGCATTGATTGTCAATACTACAGAGGGTTTAATAGTTTGATGATGTGGTTTTAACTTTGTGATAACACACTGGTGTTTACTTTGCCAAAGGATAATTGTAGTATTCTCGTTTCTCTGTATTAATAGCTTTTATTATGAGCATTTCTTCTTTTTCTTATGTTGGTCTGGTTCCGGAGCATTTAAATGCCAGTATTATTAATATGTGGACGCAGGATAATATTCATCCTGCCCAGTTTTATCGTACCGGGTTTGAGACCATTTTTTTTAATCATAACCCTGATTTTGCCATTGAATGTGTGTTGTCATCGGTAGTACCTGATGATAAAGAAATTGTTATTGCCGGAACGGGAAAGCTTGACACTATCAGTGCTGTTGCTGAAAAATATAATGTTTCGAATATTGTTTTCAATGCTGCCACCGGGGATTTGAATCTGGTTGAAACTTTTTTGTGTTCGTGCAAGAATGTATCTCATCTGGTGCTGGTAATCGGGAATGATGGCGAAAAAATTGAGAATTGTATACGGTCATTATTGCCAGTGCTTCAGCATAAGAACATAGAGTTGGTTTTGATATGTTCTTCAAGTGTTCAGCGTATTCATGAAAGAAGCAATGGCGGAGTGGATTACATGATTGGCGGATGGGATGATATTCCGGATAATTCTTTTGTAGTAGCCAGGCGTAATAAACTTGTGCAAATTGAGGGTAACTCAAAATCATTGATTCATGATTTGTATGCATCGTGGCAGTGCTCATTGCTTGGACGTGAATCCAATATTGCCCACATGGAAATGTGAAGGTTATCTTCTTAAAAAAGTTTCTGCTATTTTTTTTTCCTTCAATAGACAGTTAGATTATTAGATATAAGACGAATCTTATAGACTTAATGATCTGCAACTAAGCAAAAACAAACTCTGAATCTAGTAGTTGATCTGAAAGTTATCATGAAAACCTAACGGAGTATTGTTCCTTTCAATGAATGGTTTTAATTATCCGTAAATCTTAATGTATAGAGTCTCCGTGTCTTCCTGTTCTATTTATAACGGATAGCAGTATTTTCTGATAAAAAAATGATTAATTTGTTGGAGAGAAAAATATGCCGGTTTCTGTCATGCATGGTACATGATGATATGATACCGCTAAAGCCATCAAATTTATGAGAATTCATTTTATCGCTATAGGGGGAAGTGCTATGCACAACCTTGCCATTGCCCTTCACAAAAAAGGCATCCGGGTTTCGGGTTCGGATGATGAGATCTTTGAGCCCAGCAAAACCAAGCTTCAAAATTATGGCTTGTTGCCCTCTGTTACCGGCTGGAATCCGGAACTTCTTTCTTCCAAAATAGATGCTGTGATTCTTGGAATGCATGCGCGTCCTGATAATCCTGAACTTTTAAAAGCTCAGGAATTGGGATTACGGGTTTTTTCGTATCCCGAATATCTTTACGAACAAACCAAAGATAAAAAGCGTGTGGTTATTGCCGGCAGTCATGGAAAAACAACCATTACATCCATGTTACTCCATGTGTTAAAAACCCTTGGAAGGAAATTTGATTATATGGTTGGTGCGCAAATAAAAGGCTTCGACACGATGGTCGAATTATCAGAAGAGTCTGATGTTGCCATTTTTGAAGGCGACGAGTATCTGTCTTCGCCCATCGACCGCCGTCCGAAATTTTTGTGGTATCGACCTCATATTGCTCTGATTACCGGAGTTGCCTGGGATCACATTAATGTTTTTCCCACTGAAGAGGACTACAATAAACAGTTTAGGTATTTCGTAGAAACCATCGAACCCGGAGGGATTCTTTTTTATTATAAAAGAGATTCTGTACTAAACGAAATAGCAAATACAATTTGCAGGGTGGAAAGCAAACCCTACGGAATGATAGCTGCGATGAATGAAGACGGAAAGACTGTGATTGAATTGGATGGCAAGCGGTTTGAATTGCAGATTTTTGGTCAGCACAATCTTCAGAACCTGGCCGGAGCTTTGGAAGTTGCCAAAAAACTTGATGTTACAGAATCGGATTTTTTTGAAGCGATGGAATCTTTTGAGGGAGCTTCCCGGCGTTTGCAGATTATTGCCAGGACCCCGACGGCAACAGTTTTTTACGATTTCGCACATGCCCCTTCTAAAGTGAAGGCTACTGTAGAGGCTGTTAAAGAGCAATTTGCTGAGCGCAGATTAGTGGCCGTTATTGAGTTACATACATTTAGTAGTTTAAATCGTGACTTTTTGCCTCAATACATGGGATCCATGACTGGAGCAGATGAAGCTGTTGTCTTTTTTGACCCTGCGGTAGTCTCTCATAAAAAGCTGCCTGCTATTTCCGGGGAAGAGGTAAAAGATGCATTCGGGCATACGGGATTGAAAGTTTTTGTTGAACCTGGTGCATTTAAAGAATATCTTAACTCGTTAAAACTTACGAATGCAAATTTATTGCTGATGAGTTCCGGAAATCTGGCGGGAGTTAATATTCAGATGCTTTCAGAAAATATTATTTAGTTTAGTTGTAACTTTTTGTCGGGATGAAGCGTCATATTTAAAGTTAACAAAAACAATAAAATATGAAACGCAATTTATTTTACGTATTTACAGCAGCATTGCTGGGCGGTTGCATGATTGTTTCAGATGCTCAGGTGCAGCTCGATAAGGTTGATGCCCGATATGAGAACATCGAAAGTCTCAATGTTGAAGGTGTCTTCTGTGACGTGACTATTGAACCTGGTAATAGCGATGAAGTTCATCTCACCGGCGAGATTAGAGGTACACGGTCGTCAGACGATTACTCAATTCAAACGTCGCAGGAAGGAGGTGATCTGAAGGTCTGGATCGAGCATCCGCAAAATATGTATGGTAATATTAAAGGTTTTTTGATTCTTCAGGTTCCGGAGAATGTTTCGCTGAGTGTGAATAATGTATCCGGGAATGTAAAGGTTGACAATATTCACAGTGATAATATCTTGCTGAAAAATATATCAGGAAATATTGATGTTTCAGATGCAGGAAAGAATGGCAGGTTACAGAGTGTTTCCGGTAACATCAATGCATCGGTCATGAATGGCTCTCTGACAGTGAAGTCGGTGAGTGGCCGTCAGCAGATATCAAATATAAAAGGTGATCTTTCTTCCCGCAGTACCTCTGGAAGCATATCTTTAAAAATGATCGAAGGAATGGTGGATGTTGGTACTACCTCCGGCGATCTGGTATTTGATAATTTAATGGATGGTGTCTCTGCCAAGTCTACGTCGGGAGATATAAAAATAAACGTTGCAAGCGGAAATCTCTCTTTAAAATCAATTTCAGGGAATATCTCTCTTTCCGATGTAACAGGAAAAGCAGATGTTAAAACCATAAGCGGTGATCAGAAAGGAAATATGATAATGCTTACTGATCAAAGTAGCTTTAGTTCTATTTCCGGTGGTATTACCATGGATCTGAGTAATCAGATTGAGGCACTTAATTTTGACCTGAAAAGTAAATCGGGTAAATTAACGGTTGGTGAAACACGTGCTGACGATAGATTGGTGATTAATGGCGGTGGCATTATTGTGAAAGGTTCTTCTACATCGGGGAATCAGATCTTCCGATAAAGGATAATGCGTCCGATGGCATTGAAGCAATTATTTGCCTGTTAAAGTATACGTATAGCTTGCAGACAGGGATGTATTAAAAAAAGCCATATGCAGTATTGTACATGGCTTTTTTATTTAAGTTCAATTTTGCTTATTTCGCCACAAAGTGATAATGAGACCCGAACCGGTCGAATGCTGCTTTGTCAAGCATTTCGCGATGATCGGGATGTGCAACCGAAATAATGAGCCGTGCACGTTCTTGTAAAGTCTTTCCATAAAGGTTTACAGCGCCATGTTCGGTAACAAGCCAGTGCATGTTGGCACGGGTGGTAACAACGCCTGAACCTTCAATCAAGGTAGGAGCAATTTTAGAAACCCCTTTGGCAGTTACTGAAGGCATTGCAATAATTGGCTTGCCTCCTTCGGAGTATCCGGCACCACGAATGAAATCAATTTGTCCTCCAACACCCGAATAGTGAGTTGTTCCGATGGAGTCGGCACAAACCTGTCCTGTAATATCTACAGCCAGAGCAGAGTTAATGGCGGTAACTTTCTTGTTTTTACGGATGATATTAACACTGTTGGTATGTATTACATCCATCATGGCAACCTGTGGGTTATCGTCCACAAAATCATAAAGATCCTGCGAACCCATAAGGAAAGAAGCAACCATTAAGCCTTTATCTAGTTGTTTGTTTTTGCCGTTCACAACACCTGTTTCCACGAGAGGAAGAATTCCATCAGAAAACATTTCGGTATGGACTCCCAGGTTTTTGTGATTGCCCAATTCTGCCAACACAGCATTGGGAATACCACCAATACCCATTTGCAGACAGGCACCATCTTCAACCAGTTGGGCTACATTGTGCCCAATTCTCTGCTCTACTTCTGAGAGGGGTGCATTGCCATGAATAAAGAGTGGTTCGTCATGCTCCACAAAATAATTGATGTCTCTCATGTTAATTTGAGCATCACCCCAGGTTCGGGGTACATACTTATTGATCTGGGCAATTACCACATCAGCGGTTTCGATTGCTGCCAGAGTTGCATCAACGGATGTGCCCAAAGAAACATATCCGTGACGATCGGGAGGTGAAACCTGAACCATAGCCACGTTCACATTGAGATATCCTTCACGAATGAGCTTTTGTGTTTCACTCAAAAATACCGGAATGTAATCGGCATATCCTGCCTGAGTCACTTTGCGAACATTTCCTCCAACGAAGAATGATTCAAGTTGAAAGATACCCTCCAAAGCCGGATCGGCATATGGTGCGGCACCCTCGGTGTGGATGTGTTGAATCTTCACATCTTTGAATTCCCCTTTGCGCCCCCGCTCTACCATCGCCTTAATAAGTGCATGTGGAGTTACAGCTACGCTGCTGAGATGGATGCGATCTCCTGATTTAATTACTTTAACAGCCTCTTCGGCGGTTACTGTTTTATACTGCATGTCGAAACAATTTTATTGAATAGTGGATATTTCGTTCTGTTGAAAAAACGATGCAAAAGTAGTGGTTTTACTTCATTTTTTTGGTATCAATGTTAATCGGGCTGACTGTTTATGCAGTATTTAAATCCATTCTGAAGAATTAGCGATATATTTCTTTATTGTTTTTAGCGGGATGCAGGGCATGCGCACTTTCCATGTTATCTTTTTTTAAAAATAAGTAATTAGTGTTTCCGGCGAGTTTTA
>JBEPWN010000135.1:0-7008 GCA_041642395.1 Marinilabilia sp.
ATATCCACCAATCCTTACAGCGAAATTGCAGAAACCGACAGCACCGGGGTATTTGTTCTGGAAGATATTAAAGAAGGAGAATATAATGTTATTGCTTCCAGAAATGGTTACAAATCCGAAAGTCTGACCGTGAATGTCTATTTTGAAGAAACCACCGACGTGGAAATGGTCATGGAAAAAAGTGTGGCTGCTGAGGGAGGGCTGAAATTCACAGATGCTTTTTCACCTGCCGACAAGGATGTGCTTAACCAGCTGAAGGCGACATTATCTTGGCAGATGGAGAGAAATGATTCCCTGAATTACGAGCTGATCCTTTTTGAAAGTGGAAATTCAGAAGATCCGTTGGTTTATGAAAACCTGACCGATACATTTAAGGTTGTGGAAGGGCTCAGATTCAGCACCACTTATCTCTGGCAGGTTCATGCCAGGAGCAGCAGGGAAGATGTTTATTCAGAGGTCAGACAGTTTCGTACCCCTTCACTGCCTTCCAACCATATTATGTTCTCGGAAATGACCGATGAGGTATTGCAGCTTTTTGTAAGCGACTCTCTTATGGACGCACCTGTTCAGATGAGTTTCAATAAGCATCATAGCTGGAATGCCCGTGTTAACGATCAGAAAACTGCCGTTGTATTCCAATCGAGCCGCGATGTGGAATCACGGTTGTATATAATGGATATGGATGGCAGTAGTATGCGCAGACTGACAGGCTTTCAGACCGGAGGTTATTTCCACCAGAAAATTGAGTACGACTGGGCTCCCAACGGCTCTCATATCATCTTCTCAAGTTATGAAAATCTATATCGCATAAATGCTGATGGCAGCGGATTGCAGGTTATTGCCAATGCTCCGGAAAACAAACATTTCAGAGAGGTTGCTTATAGTCCTGATGGTTCCAGAATTTATACCATCGTTTTAGGTAGTCATGTTCTCGATCGTCAAATATTTCAGTTGGATTCGAATGGTTCAAACCAGACACTGGTATATGAAGACCCGGGGCATGCACTGGCTCATCTGGATGTGAGCCCCGACCGGCAATCTCTACTGTTTTCTAAAGATATGAGTGGGCATGTATCCACTACAGGCAGACTGCTGGATGCCCGGATATTTGAGCTTAATTTATCAGATGGAAATACCCGGAGTCTGTCTCAAGGTAAAGAAGCTGGTACGAATGATATACAGGCAATGTATGCTCCCGATGGGGGTAGAATTGTTTTTGTGAATTCGCTTAATACATTGACGTCTGCCCCCTCAATGTGGGTAATTAATATCAATGGAGATCACAGGAACAAAATTCACGAAGGCGGACTGTTGCCCTGTTGGTTTGAATAATTAATGGCGCCTCTGCGTTTAGGCTTTTTTTAACGAACTATTGTAACTTATTCAAGAGAATAATATTTTTCAAATTATGGTGCGGAATAAAATATAATAATGTGCCTCTCTAATTTTTAACTTTTCAGGATCATAACATAATATTAAGGTTAAGTAGTTTTGCATTTGATAATTAAAAATTGAGTCATTATGAAAAAACAAGCAATTACCTTAGGTCGTGTCGGCATTTTATTGCCCATAGCAGGACTAATTCCATTTATCGGGTTTATACCCGGATTGGCAGCAATGATTCTATTATTGTTTTCACATCATTATTTTTCTAAAGTCTATGGCAGTCCCGATATTTTTAAAAATGCGCTGATTGGAACTATTGTGCCTGTTGTTGCCAATATTGTTGGTGGTATTATTATTGCTATTGCAGTGGGATCCGCTGCCTTTTCATTATCGCCTGAGGAGATGGAATCCGGTAATATTCAGAAAATGACAAGTTTGATTTTTGAAAGTGGGATAACCATTTTTGCCGCGATTATTATCCTGGCAGGTACAATTATTGGATTTTATTATATTTTTCAATCTCTCAAAATTCTTGCTGAGAAAAGTGGGGTAAATTATTTCAGAACTGCAGGTCTGTTGTATTTTGTCGGGGCTATCGGAATAGTTGTTTTCTTTATTGGATTTCTGGTTATGCTGGCTGCATGGATTATTCATATAATAGCTTATTTTACTATTCAACCGGAAGAATCGGTTACGGAGCAGAACGTATAGGGAATGTTTGTAAATGGATATCCTATATAACCCCGGGTTTGCACTCGGGGTTATTCAAATTGGTCCCATTTAGGGAGCTGCCGGTATTGTTAATAAACGCATTGGTGCCACAAAACTTAAATCTTTCATTTAACTGAAAAGTAAAAATCTTAAAAGCAGTTGCTTACATAATCATATTAATTATTTGGGAATGTCAGTACCTGAAATACCACTACTGACTAAAAACTACTGACTGATTTACTTATATCTAAGAATCTAACGATTTATTGTCCTGATAAACCGGAATGATATCCATTTTTTTTGCATGCATGATTTCCTTTGTTTTTTTGTAATTGCCGGTGAACCCCAAAATAAAACCACCCCCTCCCGATCCGCAGAGTTTTAGGTAGTAATCATCTGTTTCAATGCCATAATCCCAGAGTTTATGCACAGAATCAGGCACCATGGCCGCCAGATATTGCTTTTGTAAGCCCGACAATACTTTCAGGTTAATGTAAAATTCTTTTATATCGTTGTTTATTAGGTTGGTAATGCAGGCATTGTTGACCGGGGTGAGTTGATTGTCAATAAAATCTTGAAATTTCATGTCATTGCTATACCGATGCATAAAATCATCTACAAGTGGGGCAGTTCTTCGGGGTTTTCCGCTGTTAATAATAAATATGGTATCATTTCTCTGAATATCATAATGGGGCAGGCCCACGGGTTCGATATGGTCAAGGTCTTTTAAAAGCAATGGATGTTTTAGGTAACAGATTAGCGGATCAATGCCCGAACTGGTGCCGTGAAACCACGACTCGAGTTGTGCCAGTTCTTCCTTCAGACGGCGAATCTCTCCGGGATTCATTTCAATTTCTTCAAGTGATTGTTGATCTGCGTACTTCCGGTAGAAAGCTGCCACCAGAGCTCCGCTGCTGCCCAGACCGTATCCTTCGGGAATGGTCGATTCAAAATATAGTCCATTGTCCAGATCGTCTTTGAGTTGTTCTGTATTGAAATTACTTAGCATAATTCCATTATCAGAGATTGTCTGAAGGTAATACCAGAATTCATATAAATGCTGATTGCTACCCTGGGCAAAAGCCAAATCGGTGTAACTCCCCTGGTTAGGGAAGGATAACTGACCATTGAAATGAGAATAAGGGATGGTTAATCCCATGGACCCTTTAATAATGGTATACTCCCCAAAGAGCATTATTTTGGAATAAAATATTTCAGCGTTGTCTTTTTGCATTTTGCCTTCTGTTTGTCAGTTTGTTTCGATGACTTTTTTCGGTCCTGTTCCTATTCTGTCCCTGATAATGCGTTCTTTCTCGCATAAGGGTTGCAATTGTTCTTTTTCCCAGATCAATACTTCTTCAGCAAACTCATCAGGGTATAGAAGATGTACATTGGGGCCGGCATCCATGGTGAAAGAAACCGGAATGCCAGTTTTCTCGCGGTAATGTCTGATCTCGTTGATCAGTGTCAGTGATGCAGGCCGGAGCAGGGTATAGGATGGTGTGCTGCTCATCATCAGGCCATGAAGCGAAAGTGCTTCTGATTCACAAATTTCAATGAATCCTTCCAGATTACCCGTCTTAAGATGTTTTATTAATTTGATGGTGTTTTCATTGGCCTGGGCAATTCTGCCTTCGCGATAGGGATGTTCTTCCATAAGGCCATGACCGCTGGTGCTGCTCACTGGTTTGGCTGAACTGCTTACAATTAATATATCATCATGAATACTACGGAAAACCGGTGCAATTTGCGTTGGTGCGGGTACAGCATAGTATTCAGAGCTTTCCGGAATTTCGGGGAGTCGTCCCCAAAGATTCCAGCCTCCGTAAACAGACCGGGCTGCACTCCCTGAACCCAACCGGGCCATTGATGATACATCAGTAATATCGTAATGGTATTTGTCATTCGCCTGCCGTTGCAGGTCGGCCAGACAAAATGCCAATGCACTCATGGCGCTGGCCGAAGATGCAATGCCCGAACTGTGAGGAAAAGTATTGCTGCTTGCGATATCAAGATGGTAATGATTGATTATGGGCAGGCGGCTGCGCACCAGATCAAAGAATTTCTCAATTTTGGAATGAAACTCAGGAGCTTTCTTACCCTCCAGTCTGAACGAAAAACCTCCTCTTTTATTGGGTGAAGCTGATATTCGGGTGGTGGTGGTGGCTTCGGAAAGTGAAAAGCTGATCGAAGGATTTACCGGCTCCTGTATACCCTTTTTGCCCCAGTACTTTACAATGGCCAGGTTCGATGGAGTTTGCCATGTTGATGATATTGGTGGTTTATCCTGCATTGTTATTGTTTATCATTATTTCTTCAAGTTTAAACAAAACATCGAAGCCTTTTGTTTGGAAATATTTTATTGTTTCCTCGTCAGATCTTTGTGCAAAGGCTAAAACAAAGTCTCCACCCCATGCACCTAGCGACTTAACAGCTCCATGGAAATCATTAAATAATTGTTTCTTCACCGGTGGTAACCCGGAAAAGTCACTGATAATATTTTCATGTTCATTCATCAGATCCATAAATTTACCGGGCGATTTTTCTGTTGTCATCTTTACGGATATTGATGATATTTTTTCAATTAAGTCAACAGGTTTTTCAGGTTTTTTAAGATGTGTGGCAACAGCCCGTGCTGAGTTTTGTTTTTTGTTCAGGAAAACTACCCATAACTGGTCTTTGAAGGGTGGCGAGAATGTAACCGGCTTAATCCCCGGCTTATTTTTTAATCCGTAAAAAATAGGACCTTTAGCTCTGGCGCAGGCAATGTCGTATCCCGACCCACCAAAAGTATTTGCCAGCAGTTTGTAAGGATTTATTGTAAGCCATTCTGCCAGATTGCTGATAAGTGTGGAACTGCTTCCCCATCCCCATTGGGGGTCGAATTCAAGATGTGTGTTGACCGCTATTCCATTGAAGAAATCAGGCATTTTATCTGCCAACTGAATTGCTTCCAGAAGAATTTTTTGAAGTTTTTGGGCCAGTAAGAGATTGCTTGATTTCTGAATGGTCAGAGAATGATCAAAAACAGCATTAAACCAGTCTCCTCCCGGATGGCTGGCTTTCCAGATTAATCCTGCACTGGTGTTTTTTCGCACCTCCATCTTTTGACCTTTGTTCAGAGGTACAGCCAGAGCCACGGCACCATCAAGTACCAGGTATTCTCCCGAAAGCAACAATTTGCCATGAGCATAAAATGACTGGTTATTGTTGGTCAAATTACTCATTCCTTAATGCTGTTAAAAATTTTTTAACTGCCCGGGCTGAAATGATCTTATCATCGAAATACGCTCTTGCTGCTTCTGTTTCTTTGGCGTTAGCATCCATCGATTTCAATAAATTGGTGAGATGGAGTTTCATGTGGCCTTTCTGGATCCCTGTGGTGACAAGAGAGGCTACGGCTGAAAAATTATTAGCCAGTCCGGCCGATGCAGCAATTCCCATAAGTTTTTTAGCCGGTGGATTACCAAGTAATTCAAGGGCCAGAGAGGCCAGAGGATGCAATCGTGTTAGTCCGCCCACAGTTCCCAGTGCCAGCGGCAAAGTGAGTTTCATGCTAAAGGAGCCTTCCGGTGAAATGTCGCATTGGGAAAGCGAAGAATAACTCCCTTTTCGGGCAGCCCAGGCGTGTCCTGCTGCTTCTGCTGCTCTGAAGTCATTTCCGGTGGCGATGACCACAGGATCTATTCCATTAAAAATGCCTTTGTTGTGAGTCACTGCCCTGGAAGTATCTGCCAAAGCGATGTCAACAGCAGTTTTGAAACGTTGTGCAAAAACATTCGGGGTCATGCCTGCAGCAAGAGGAGCGAGGTCTTCAACCTGACATTTTACCTCGGTGGTTACGAGACATTCGGTGGTGTAATTTGAGAGAATGGCCATGATGATCTCTATCTCTCCGTATTGCTTATAGTTATCCTGAGTATTGAAAAATTTTATTAGGGTATTCTTCATCTCTTCCAGACAGGAATTGATGAAATTGGCGCCCATGCTCTCCATGGTTTCAAAGCTGATTTCCAGTTGAAATATGCCTGGCTGACCATCTAGCGGAAGGATATTTATTGAACGCATTCCGCCACCACGCTTTTCCATATTGGCAGAAATAGGAGCAATGGCATTCTTTAAATTATCGATTAGTTTTTCAGGAATGGGATTCAGCAAAACAGGTGGACCATTCCAATTAAACCAGATATGTCCTTTTTTGAGCGTTCCGTGAATGGTTGTTCTGAACCCCCCGTTTTGAGCCCAGAAAGTAGCTGCCCGGCTGGCTGCCGCAACCACCGAACTTTCTTCAACCACCATGGGGACTGCATACATTGTATCATCTATGAGGAAATTGGGGGCCACACCAAAAGGCAGAAAAAAATTGGACAGAGTATTTTCCGAGAACTCATCAAATAAATCCTGCTGTGTGGGATGGTGATAAGTGGCCAGCCGGTCTTCAAAATTTGGTGGTAATTGATGTGTCTCCGTCAGCTTTTGTATTTTTTCAGGACGCGAAAGCTTTGAGAATCCTTTTATGATTGGATGCATAGTTTTGGTTGTGAGGTTGTTTTGGTGGCTGGAGATTGAAATATATCATTGAAGGTATATTAAGAGAACGTGCTAAGGTTGTCCGCCGGGTTCCTTCAATTTCAGGTACTGGCGGGCGATACCCAGGCCTTTTTGCAGTTGGTGCATATATCTTTGCAAAGTGGCATAGTCATGCATCGCGTATTTCAGAAACTCTGATCCCATTCCAAAAACTGATTTTAAACGGCTGGTTTCCAGTAGAAAGTGTCCGTCCAGTACGTTTGTAATGCCTCCCGATATGATGAGCTGTTTGCATTGAACAGGTCCTTTTGCCACAATATCATTGACAAAGGTGGTCATCTCTGCCGCTGTATGTCCGATATTTCCAAAATGATGTAAGTG
>JBEPWN010000136.1:0-7006 GCA_041642395.1 Marinilabilia sp.
AAAGTGGCAAATGTACTTCAGGAATTGAAAGAAGAATTTGAAGCACGTCGCATCAAAGAAAAGCCACATCTCTTTTTTCGCACCCTAACGGATGACTGTGATATTAAATTCAAAACCGATCCTTCATTATTGAAGCGCATGATCTGGCATCTGCTGGACAATGCCTTTAAGTTCACCGACTCAGGGGGCATAACAATTTTATGCCGAAAGACAGATCATCACTTCGAAATAAGTGTGTCGGACAGTGGTATTGGGATCTCAGATGATAAAACCCATATTGTATTCCGCAAGTTTTGTAAAGTTTCGGAATCCCGGGACCGGATATATGACGGGGCAGGCATCGGTCTTACCAATGCCCGGAGCATCGCGCTGCTGCTAAATGGAACCATTGATTTGTCATCCACACGTGGTAAAGGAACAACAGTGACAGTCTTGTTTCCAATTTTTGAACAATAAAATCAGTCAACAATCTCTGTTTTATTTTCTCCTGTAATCCAAATTCTTGCAAGCAATCGGCAAAGCGGGGCGAAAGGATTCAACTTGCCTATAAAGAAAATGTAAACGTAAGATACCTTTTCCGGAAACGATAATCGGCAGCAAAAAGCTATCTTTGTCTTTCCATAAGAAACTTTCTCTGGAAAATATTTTACATGCTCCTGAAAAAACAAATTAATTCCAACACCAAGCAAAATAGACTATGTCCATTTTAAAATCCTTAATAACCACTGACATCAGATTCTCTGGTATTCCTTATATCCTGCGACGGACTTTCCAAAAAAAATCCACAACCATTCTCATGTTTCACAGGCCTTCTGCTGAACATCTTGACAAAGTACTGAGGGCCTTAAAACCACGTTACAACATTATTTCCTTTTCTCAGTATCTCAGTTCACATGAGGGTAACGGTGATCCTTTACCGCCACACTCCATCATCCTCACTTTTGATGACGGCTGGGCTTCGAACTTTTCTCTCTTGCCAGTCATTGAAAAACACAAAACACCCATCACTGTTTTTCTGATGGCGGGAATCATGGATACGCATCGTTATCCGTGGTTTTCGGCAGTGGAAGACGTAAAATTAAAGTATGAAATCAAGACCCTTTCGGATTCGGAAAGAATTGCCCTGCTTAAACGAAAAAATTTTGACGAAACCAAAGAATATCCTGAAAGAATTGTAATGAATCGTGCAGAAATTGAAGCATTACAGGCCAGCAACCTGGTGGAATTTGGATCACATACTATGTTCCACCCAATCCTGCC
Source organism: Marinilabilia sp. (assembly GCA_041642395.1). Taxonomy (GTDB): domain Bacteria; phylum Bacteroidota; class Bacteroidia; order Bacteroidales; family Marinilabiliaceae; genus Marinilabilia. The sequence goes on from JBEPWN010000136.1 coordinate 1,261, forward strand.
AAAATGCACCGATGCTAAAGCCGCACGTGAGATAAGCATGTCTAAACAGAAAATTGAAGAACTAACCGGACAGCCATGCAGGGTTTTTTCGTTTCCCAACGGGGAGTACAGTGAGCGCGACATCAGAATATGCAAAAAAGCCGGCTATCAGGCTGCTGTAACACTCGACGTAGGATACAACAGTCTAAAAGCCGACCTCTTTCGGTTAAAACGCATTTCACTAGGCGATAAAGGCTCTGTCTCTGATGTATTAGTGAGAGCATCGGGTCTTTGGACGTTTTTCAAGGTCTTTTTGGGAAAACAGAAACTGAGACGCCGGCATAGTGGATATTAAATTTCTATTCTTTTTGGCATTGACCAAAAAGAATCAAAAAAGTCTAGTCCGTTTAAACCTATCAGCCCGCGAAAGCCAAAATTTCCGACCATTGCGCAATGCCTTGAAAGCCGCCCATTTTGCCTTCCCGCCATCCGCCGGCCCGGAAAACGGACATGCCACCGCGTCTTTGAATAGTAGACCCTTTTTAATCACAAAAGAAATCCTTTGGCTCCTAAGATGTTAACAATCTTCCTTCTCAAGCGCAGACTTAATTCAAGGTTTGGTTTAAGACCCTTGTTCTTTAAAGAAACTTTTTCACATTAAATGCTCTATTTCTAAAACCTCGTATATAATCGGCAGACCCTATTTAATGATTGGCTTGAAAACCTTTCCATTTTAAATAATAATTCATGCAGAAAGCGAGATTCGGAAAACATAGAAAATAACTACGGGACTTTGAAAAAAGCAAAGACGGGACATGTCCCGTCTCTCCATAGCATACTTACAACTTCTTCAGTCCTTTAATTTGGCTTTTATCTTTTGCCTCAAACAAACTGATGGCATAACCTCCACCCGGAGCACAATGCTGTGACAATTTTGATTTGCTGGTCACCACGTACTTTTTGATTTCATAGGCCTTTGGATTTTTCCTGTAGTGGGCATCTTTACGATCGCTGTAAATGGTGGCAACATATTTTTTGTCGGAATCCAGGAAATCAAATTTAATTTTAGAAGTTCTGGGCTCCTCATCGTTTGTGCGACCCACAAACCAATTCCCGCTGTCTTTTCCTTTCCTGGCAAAAGTGATATAATCACCTGGCTCAGCTTCGAGTACTTTGGTATCATCCCAATCAACCGGCACATCTTTAATAAACTGAAAAGCATCAAGATGTTTGTTGTAAGTTTCGGGCAAATCGGCAGCCATTTGCAACGGGCTGTACATGGTTACATAAAGAGCCAGTTGACGGGCAATGGTGGTGTTTACCCATGAATCATTGTCGGGATTGTATTTACTGACATCAGGCTCGAAAATTCCGGGAGTGTAATCCATGGGACCACCAATCTGGCGCGTAAATGGTAAAATGGTAGTATGATCCGGGTTATTACCTCCAAATGCTTCATATTCGGTGCCACGAGCCGATTCATTGGCCAGAAGATTGGGATATGTGCGCGAAAGTCCGGTGGGCCTCACTGCTTCATGAGCATTAATCATGATCCCATAATCGGCTGCCTTAGTCAAGGCATATAAATAATGATTCACCATCCATTGTCCATAATGAGTTTCACCGCGAGGAATAATATCACCAACGTAGCCACTTTTAACTGAATTGTAATTGTTGTCAACCATAAATTGATATGCCTCATCCATATGTCGTTCATAATTGCGAACAGCCCCTGAAGTTTCATGATGCATCATTAATCGCACCCCTTTACTTTTGGCATATTCTCTCAACTCAACCACATCAAAATCGGGATATGGGGTGAGAAAATCGAAAACATAATCTTTCGACTTACCAAACCAGTCTTCCCAGCCAATGTTCCATCCTTCAACCAGCACCTGGTCAAATCCATGTTCGGCTGCAAAATCAATGTATTCTTTTACATGTTTTGTATTGGCAGCATGACGATCATTGGGCTCAACTTTGGAATAATCTGTCTCCCCCAATTTAACAGAAGGCAGATTAGCATACGCCCAGGAACTCTTTCCGGTAATCATTTCCCACCAAACTCCAATATATTTTACAGGCTTAATCCATGACACATCATCATAAGCCAAGGGCTCATTCAGATTCAGGGTGATTCGCGACAAGAGTATGTCTGCGGCATCGTCACTAACAATGACAGTCCGCCAGGGAGTCTGACCAGGAGTCTGCATATATGCCTTATTACCAATGGCATCGGGAGTGAGATGTGACTCAAACACCAGATTTTCATCGTCAAGTTCCAGGTGCATGCAGGAATATTCGATTAGAGCAGCTTCATGAAGGTTAATATACAAGCCATCATCAGACTTCATCATCAGGGAAGTTTGCACCCCTGTTTGGGAGAAGGGAGTCTGTGAAGCATTGGGTGTAATGGCCTCCTTCATCAAACCACGAATTTCGGAAAGTTTGGATTTGGTATAATCGTATTCCTGTGTATCGTAATCTCCGGGAATCCAAAAAGCAGTGTGGTCGCCAGCCATGGCAAACTGAGTCTGTTCCTCTTTCACCACAAAATGTGTGAGATTCTCCTGTAGAGGAAATTCATAGCGAAATCCAAGTCCGTCATTAAACAGACGGAACCGCACAACCATAAGCCGGTCGGTGGATTCCTGTTCGAGCGTTACCGCCATTTCATTGTAATGATTACGAATTTCGTTTTCCTCACCCCATACAGGCTTCCAGGTTTCGTCGAAAGAACTTTCATCGACTTTAGCGAGTTTAAACCCACCAAGCAACGATTCAGAATCGGTAAGCTCAAGTCCAAGCCGGCTTTCCAGCACGACCGTCTGATTATTATAGTCCAGTTGATAAACCGGAACTCCATCTTTCACCTCGAAACTGAGATGGAAAAGAGCATTGGGCGATTTAAAGTCAGCTGCCTGTGTCCAGACTGCCAAAAAAGAAATTACCATCAAAAAAAATGTTTTTTTCATAATAAGAAATAATTGTGGGATTATCCATAAAACTATTAATCAATATCATACAAAGATACTAATCCGTCCGGCATTTTCTGATTATGAAGAACATAGACAACTAAGGAATATTTATTAAATATCCCTATATGTGTCTCATATGAAACAACTTGACAAAACAAATCACTCATTGCCATCCTTAGAAAAGAATCAAAAGAAGTCATTTTATATTTTCTGCAAAGGATTTCGGAAATGATGAAAAACCATTAGATTCCTGGTTTCAATAGAAGTATAGAGGGTTGAGGTTGAGACTAAGGTTAAGGCTAAGGTTAGAGGTTAGAATTTAGAGGATAGATGTCAGATGCTGGAACCAGAAATTAGAAGTTGGATGTTAGAGAAGTATATCCCTGATTTTTAATGGTAAAAATCCTGATTCTTTCTTAAATTACCAGACAACAGATTGGTTGTCCCGATAATAAAAGATTGTAGAAATGATAAAAAAAATACTTTTATTGATCCTGATTGCAGTACTTCTGCTGGCTACACCCCTTATTGGAGTGATCATAGAAGGGGATCCCATTTCTTCTTTTTTAAAATTCCCACCCAAAACAAAATATGTGAGTCATGAGGAATTTTCACTGCTTTTCTTTTTATTGATTTCGGGGATTATTATTGCAATTTTAGCCCCTTTTATTCTGAGAATTATCAAAAGTCAAAAGCTGTACAAAAGCAGAGAGATCCATATCAAAAAGTTTCCGGCATGGGGATGGGGCGGAATTGTATTATTAGTAATCGCCTGGATTCTTGCCTGGTCGAGATTTGAGTGGTTTGAAGAATTCCAGATTTATACTTTCACACCCCTTTGGCTGGCATATGTAACCATTATTAATGGTTTCACCTACATGCGGGTTGGAAAATCCTTAATTTCCCATTCTCCCAAATACCTGATTCTGTTGTTCCTTTTCAGTGCAATTTTTTGGTGGTATTATGAGTACCTGAATCAATTCGTTAACAATTGGTATTATACCGAACCAAACTATTTAAATGATCTGGAGTATTTTCTACAGGCAACATTGCCTTTTTCATCGGTACTTCCGGCAGTTATAAGCACGTGGCTATTTTTAAAAACATTTCCTCGTCTGAGCGCAGGTCTGGAGGATTTTATAAAAACCGGGATTACCCAAAAAAAGTCTTTTTGGTGGATGATTTTGCTGGTGAATGTGATGATCTTAGGGTTGGTCTATATCTGGTCTCAATATCTGTTTCTTTTTATATGGGTGGCTCCCTTGCTGATAATTGCCTCAGTCATTTCCATTGCAGGAGGAAAAACAATATTTAATAACATCGAAAAGGGCAATTGGAAGGATATTTTTTTACTTGCAACAGCCGCACTTATTTGTGGCTTCTTTTGGGAAATGTGGAATTATTATAGCTACGCCAAATGGGAGTATTCAATTCCTTTTGTGCATCGGTACTTAATTTTTGAGATGCCGCTTATCGGCTATTTGGGTTATCTGCCTTTTGGGATCCAATGCGGCCTGGTTGGATTAATTATAAACAAATTAACCAAAGCAGACCTTGATTATTCCATCGAATAATTCAGTGAAATAAAGATCCCATCGAATTTTAGTTGTTTATCTAGCCGCATCAACAACCGAGAAGCATATTTCTCAAATATTGAAGTTTTTAATTAACAACAATAGTAGTGATGCTCTCTACAGGCAAATCAACCACAATTTTATCCCCGGAAAAGATATTATCAAATTTTTCCCTGTCGAGATCAATAGATGTAGAGTATGCAGTTGCAAAAGAAACAGATGATGGAACGGAAACTTCAATGGTCTTTGAAGAATGCTCTGAAGGATTAATAACCACGATCACTATTTCCCCATTTTCGGAATAAGCAGTCATTTTCAAACTGGAAGAACCTTCGGCGCCAACATCAATACGTTGATGTCCGGGACGCACAAATTTGGAAGAATGTGAGAATGCATATCCACGTTTCAGAACTTCACCACGTTGGGTTCCTTTGTCCACATCGCCCAAAAAGAGTAATATATTCGTATGTTTAAAGGAACCAATATTGCGATTAAAAAAGCGGCAAAAATTTTAAATTTCGGTACAAAATCCATCATGCATTTCTTTAAATTAAAACCTGTGCTGCTTAAAATTATTTCTATCATTCAGCAACAAAGATTAACAATTCAAAGCTAAGCATGCATCCTGGCATTAATGTGGAATATTTTGTGTAAAAAGAGGTCATTTAAAAAATCTCTTGCAATTGTTATGCTTCTCTTCAAATTGTTCGGACGGCATATTTTTGCAGAGAAAGTAGTTGACACATTATGCTGATTATTATAGCCTGTCGCCACGCTAAACATTCCCATCCCATTCTCCATAAAATTGTTCCAAAAACTGTTCCATAAAATAATGCCGCCTTTCGGCCATTTTACGTCCTGTTGGCGTATTCATCCGGTCTTTAAGCAACAACAGTTTTTCGTGAAAATGATTGATGGTTGGCGCAGTACTCTTTTTATATTCCTCTTTGGTCATATTGGGAACAGGCACAATTAAAGGATTGTATATTTCGCGATTTTTACAACCACCGTAATTAAATGTTCGTGCAATACCGATGGCCCCCATGGCATCAAGTCGGTCAGCATCCTGCACGATATCCAGTTCCGGGGAATGAAAATCCTGTTTTTGATTTCCTCCTTTGAAGGATATGTTGACAATGATGTTTCTGACATGATCAATCACATCAGGGTCAACACCCAGCCCCATTAAAAAAACAGATGCCCGGTCTGGCCCAA
>JBEPWN010000137.1:0-6994 GCA_041642395.1 Marinilabilia sp.
TATATTATATTGATGGTGAATTGTCGATAGAACCCGGATCTTCCGTAATTCTGAAAAAAGGTACCGAGACGGTCAGAATAAACGGGTATTATGAATATACCTTACCTGGTCAAACTCCGGACACCGAGTTATTTGAGATTATACGCGATAACGACTACAGTCTTCTAAATATGAATGTGGGGTATTATGATTATTTGGTGATATGGATGGATGTATGGATTTGCCGGGAATAATGGTCTATTGGATCACAATGCCATATTTACTTAAGAGGCCCGGCAATCCGGCCAGTGAAAAACGGGCTTTTTTCATCCGGTTCAGTTCAGGATCAATGGAATAATTAAAAGAAGAACGAAAATCGGCTTTTTCAATATTGGTATTGTCAAATATTGCCTCGGACAAATCACATTTGTCAAAAACAGATGCTGTTAAATCGCAATTGGAAAAGTCCACACCTATAAGCTGTGAACTCCTGAATACAATCTTTTTGAGTTTGACCTTATAGAAAGAAGAATTTCCCAGGTTGCAATTATCGAAATTAAAACACAAACCAAATTGGTTACACTCGTCGAAATGTATGCCCAGCAGTTTTGAATTCTTAAATACAACATCGCGAAATGCAGTTCCGGCAACTTTAACCAAGCTCAAATTACACCTTAAAAAGTCGCAATCTATAAATGCCATGCCGGAAAAGTCACTGTGCGAAAAATCACAATCGATAAAATTGCAATTCTCATACTCTCCTTTTGCAAGAGGAATATCCTTAAAGTCTTTATTATTAAATGATTCTCCTTCTATATATGTCTCCATCATCAATTATTTCAGTTGTATCCTGGTATTTTAACATTATTCTTCATGCCCAGGAAATTTATTTCCAAACGTGAATACAAAGATACATACTTTATATGTGGAGATAATAATTACAGGCAAGCTATTTAACCTGGCCAATCCAAACTGACGATAACAACAAAAAAAATTACAGGTCAACATTATGGTCCATGTCAACAAAAGACAACTTAGAGCCCGTCTATAAAGTCGGGAAAGTGTCTTAGTAATCATGTGTCTGGTCAGAACTTACCCCGGGTCCATAACCCGGGGTCATTTAAGTTTGCCCGCTTCGGGGACCCGCCAGTTCTGTCATTGAGGCATTATGCCCCAAATTAATTGGGGTAGCCACTCCCAATGACGATAATAGCAAGATTTGAAAAGTTGAGGTGGTGGTTTTCGGCTTTGCCAAATATTTTGATCCGGACATTTTGCGGAAAATTGAATTTCGCAAATTGCCCGCTTCGATATAAAATTTAAAAATATTTGTATTTTTAAATTTTAACTTTAATTTTGAAATCTGTAATATGTAATACAAAAACCATAAAGGTTTAACTGTAATAATAAAATCGCAGGTCTTTATCGGATGGATCTCATTGATCGGTCTGTTACAAGGCTGTTTTACGGATAAGGAAAAATACAGGTCTATGAAAAAAATCTTTACTCTTTTTATTGCTTTGGTTTTTACTTGTTCACTCTCGGCTCAGGATAGCTTATTGATCCAGGGCATTAACTTTAAGGTTGATACCGTTGTGTACAAGCATGATGTTGGTCTTGGTTCCATGCTTACCAAATACAGTTTGCCCGATCTTCCGTTGATGGTTTCTGTTTTGGAAATTGATGTTTCCAATCCTTATATTGAAGTTGTTTCAGTTTTAAGTAATGATTCGTTGAGAGGACTTGAACAGCCAAGTCAAATGGCTGCCAGGAACTCTGTTGAGGGACTGGAACTTTTTGGGGGTGTAAATGCTGATTTTTTCGTTACAAAAGGCTATGACAAGGGATTGCCGGTCAACGGACAAATACTCGAGGGCCAGTTGGCCAAAGTTCCTGCACCTGCACGGCCTCTTATCGCTTTCGACAGTGATAAACAATCGTTTCTTGATCTGATGTCTTTTGAGGGCTCAGTAACGGTGGGTGAAGAAACCCGTCAACTGGATGGTGTAAATTCTGAACGGGGTGCAGATCAGTTAATTTTATTTAATCAATACCACGGAACAACAACCCGTACCAATCAATTTGGAAATGAGGTGGTTGTTGGTTTAACCGGGAACAAATGGAACATAAATCAACCTTTGAACTGTGTTGTGGAAGAAGTGCAGACCGGAACCGGGTCAGCTGATTTGCCGGCCGGAAAAGCGGTTCTTTCAGGACATGGTGCCGCTGCTGATTATCTGAGCTCCTTGCAGCCCAATGACCAGATTGAGATAGAGATAAATATTGATATTTCTGGCGATGCTTCTGCTTCACCCGATTTGGAAGAAATGGTGGGAGGAGACCGTATTATGCTTGAAAACGGGGTGGTAGTCGACAATGACTGGCCCCAGTTGCATCCCCGCACCGCTGCTGGTTTTTCCGAGGATAAATCGAAGGTCATTCTGGCTGTTGTAGACGGGCGCAATAACGATTTGTCCATTGGAGTCAGCACCAAACAGTTGGCGGATATCATGAAGTTGGCTGGTGCCTGGTGGGCTATGAACCTTGACGGTGGCGGATCCTCTGCAATGGTGGTACGCGACAAAATTGTTAACACTCCTTCCGATGGTAATGAACGTAGTGTAGCAAATGCTTTGTTTTTTGCCTCAACCGCTCCGGCTGCTGAAGCAGTGGATTTTAAATTAAATGCTGAGCATATTTCTATTCCATACGGACAAAAAACGACCATAAAGGGCAGTACTTTCAATGAGCACGGTGATGTGGTTGATTATCTGGATGTCCCAGGGGTTACTTATATTATTAAAGGCGATATTGGAACCATCGACGGGCAAGGACTTTTTTCTGCATCCGGAGTGATTGGTGATGGAATGATTATTGGTGAGTGGAACGGAACCAGTGATACTGTTTTTGTTACAGTTGACCCAAGCATCGATCTCGTACTTGCTGTAAAAGAACTGACCATTGATCATCTGAATACTTACAAGTTCGATGTTTACGGACACAATTCAGATGGCACATACTATCAGATAGATAATGAACTTATTTCTTTTGAGTCATCCGATACTTCCGTTGGAGAGGTTGACTCAAATGGTATTTTTACCGGCAAAACCGATGGCAAAGTTACCGTCCGGACTTTTATTGAAGGAACTGATATTGAAGATGAGTGTAACGTTGATGTGGAAATAGGGCGTGGTTACCGTCTTCTTGATGACTTTTCCGAACCGTCTTCGGAGGATTATTCAGACCGGACCATTTCAGCGCCCATCTAGCTCGTAATAAGAATACCACTCCCAAAATTCTTCTCGGGTAGCAACTACCAATGACAGATTTTTGTAATGAGCAAGAAATCAGTAAAATAATAGTTGACCCCTTTCGGAGACCCGGTCCCATTTGTTCAGCTAACCCCGGGCTTTCCACCCGGGATTATTCAAATTGGCCCAAAAGGGACCTTCCTGTTCTGTCATGTCCCCTTTATGCCCCAAATTAATTGGTATAGCCACTCGCAATGACGATAATAACCGGTAGTTGAAGGGTTTAAATGGACGACAAATCCACTTCGACAATTATCTATTTCGCCGGAATAACCAATTCAAACGTGGTGCCTTTCTCCTTGTTACTCCATACAGTAACATGGCCGCCATGAGCCCGGGCCACCTCTTTGACAAAAGACAATCCAATGCCCCAGCCTTTTCCTGATTTATCCAGCTTGTAGTACCGGTCAAAAATCTTATCCAGCACATCATCCGGAATTGATCCCCCTCCGTTATGAACCGATAATTTAAGCTTATCGTTCTCCAGGTCACACCTTACTAAAATTGGTGCGGCCTTACCCCCATGCTTAACGGCATTGCTCATTAAGTTGTCAAAAGCACGCCTGATCAAATTCACATCCACATCAACATTTATTCTATCCTGGTTGGATTGCAATTCAATATGATTTCTATGCAAAACTCTGAAAACTTCAATTTCAGTTTCCAATTCATCCAGCAAATTGACCGACTCTTTATTTACCGGTAATTTTTCCCTGCAACTGATACCTGAAACATCCAATAATTCTTTAATTAATGATTCGGCCTGAATGGAGCTGGTTTTTAATATTGATAATATTTTTTTCACATCGGCAACATCCACCTCATGCTCCAGCAAACTAATGCTACCCATAATTGCATTGAGAGGATTATTTAGATCATGGGAAATGGAGTGAATAAACTCTTCCCGGTTCTCATCCTGCAGTTCCATTTCATCAGCCTTTTTTTCTGCAATTTTCCTGGCATTAACCTGCACCCCTTGTTTAACCCGGTAAAAAGTTTCGGCAGCCTGTTCAATTGCCTGATCAAAAGCAAACATAATTTTATCTCTCTCTCCCGGATCAACATCAGAGAATTTATCTGTTTCCCGGAATATTTCCTTTTTTAAAAAATTATATTCCTGAATGATATGCTTTAATGAAAAAACGTCAAACCTGGATCTGTCCAACGCATGTTTTTGACTGTGAGCGATAATATTGCCATCCTCATCCGATATTAAAACTTCAACAATTGCATCAATTAGGTCCGGAACACTATCCTGAATTGCTGTTTTATCGTGATTTTTTACCTCGGGCATATTTTTAATGAGCGTTTCCATCCAGTTATTAAGGATGTCTTCTTTTTTTGATCGTATTATCTCAGCAGTATTCATAGCAAGATTTCATTAATTCCAGGTAACATATTTCACTATAATACTTAAAGATACTACGAAAATAAGCCATCTTCCAGTTTAATGTTTAAAAAATACAAAAAGCGTTTTGGATAATATAATTCGACTCAATCTATGGTCAAATAATACATTAAACTTTTGTGATAGATTGGCAATCGAATTGTTTAAATCTAATGCAATCAAGTCATTAAGAAATTGCCCTTTTAATCACTCAACAAACTCATTACAATCTTCTGACGGAGTATAAATACCTGCTGCCTGCTGATAAACCATAGTAGCTCCTACATGTCAGGTATAAATGAGAAAGCCGGATCCTGAGATCAATTCACGACTTAATGCTGATAATAATTCTTCATCAGAATCATGATGTGACTTCAGGAACTTTTTAAAATTTATATGTCAGATTTATTGCATCACCTGTAATCCTATAGCTCAGGTTTTTAGTCTTTGTATTCTTTTTGTGCAAAACCGGTATAATATATCCGATTGCACTCCCAACCAAAGCTCCTGCAATTACATCGGTGGGATAATGATATCCGGATTTATACCTCAGAAAACCTGTTGTAGATGCAACGGCAAGACTTGTTCCCCATAATATCTTGTTCAAATGATTTTGTCCATAAATATCAGCATGGGTTTTTGAAAGAAAAACAGCCGATGCAAAAGCGATCGAGGTGTGGCCCGAAAAAAACGAATCAAACACATCATCATCCTTCATCAGTTCTTCTCTTTCAGTCAAACTGATATTTGTATTATACAGGTACGGACGTTTCCTCATTGCAATTGATTTTGTCAGCCCTGTTAATCCAAGAGTAACGACGGCAACTTCCATGTACATCGCTGCATATGTAAGACAGTTTTTCCATTCTTTTTGGACCGCTGTATTTAAAACAAGAATTGCAGGAGATGCAACGAGAGCAGCTCTGGTCCAATCACTATACTCATCTGAATCCTTATTCCAATTATAGGTTGCTCCCCTGTCAAAACGATTGATGTCTGATCTATCCAGATTTGTTAATTCATCATAAGTCATTAAAGGATGATGATCCTCTTTATAGTTTGCGATCAGCCTTGACGATAATCCCACACCAACAATGATTAAATCAGACTTTTTTAGTTTATAGGGGAAGTCAGTCTGTTGACCAAATAGGATTGACGGAAAAAAATGTAAGATAATAATTGAAATTTTTATCAGGCCTGCATTATGTCTCATTTGTTTCCTGTTTTACGAATGCTAATGAAAAGTATAAGTGATTCCGACAGATGCATAATTGAATAAAGAAAAATTGTAAACTTCATCATTATCTGCACCACCCTCAAGAATCCGGTATCCGGCCCTGATTCCCAAGCTATCAGACAACTTATATGTTCCGGCAAGCAAAACATCTTCGGCCCTGCCTTGAGGTGCAGCAAGTGCATCACCTTCCAGCAGAAGTCCGAATTGATCATTAATATTCCATAACAGCCTGAAATTAACTATTGGAACAAACCCTACATTGGTTTTCTCAGATGCCAATTCGGTCGAAGAAAGTGCAATTTTCGCATCTCTGATTTTTGCAGTGAACCCCAATCCAAACTCAAACCCGGGGTTTTTCACAATATCGTAACGATATGTCAAACGGTAAGAATTGAATTTATAGGTGCCGTCAAGCTCCGTGCTGGCCGGAAACAGGACTCCTTCAAACAAAATATCCCGTGCCATGCTCCCTTCTGATTTTGTTTTCAGCGGGGCATATAACAAGGAGAGTGTATGGCGCGATTTCATAATATAACTCAATCTTATCCTGGAGAAAATTGTGGTTTTTGAATTCAGATCTTCTTTTAAGGAAAAGAGAGTACCCTGATCGCCCGGAATCCGGACATCATTATAACCGGTAAAAACAAATCCTGATTCCACATCAATCACAGCCTGAGCTTTTATTGATGTTGAAAGTGAAAAGGTTAGGAATAAAATGGAAATTGAATAAATTACAGCTTTCATTTTTTCGTTCTTTTATATTAATTATCAATGTATCTGGATTTGCGTACAACGTATTCACATCATCTTGAGGGATTCCTGCTTTATCGCATCGACCCGGTTTGTTTCACCAATCTTCAGGAAAATATAACTGTGCATTGGTCATGGATGCAAAATCAACATTGCTTAAGCATCCCACAACTGCTACCCGGCTATTAAATTTTTTCTTAACATTACCACAATACTGCCAGCCGACACTTACGCTTTAATGACCATTTTTAACGTCCCGGTTTCGTCTATAATTTAATGTTCTTTTGCAGAGTCAGCAAAAAAATTAGTTCCCATGTGCCCGGGTAGATA
>JBEPWN010000138.1:0-6984 GCA_041642395.1 Marinilabilia sp.
CTTCGTAGTCTGAAAATGAACCGGTGGTTATCGATAATTGGAGCGGTTGCATTTGCTTTTGGCTCTTACAATATCATTATAATCATGGCCGGCCATATTACCAAAACCTATGCCATTGCATTAATGGGGCCTGTTATCGCCGGTATTTTGTATACTTTGAACCGTGATCGCTGGATGGGTGCTTTTTTTACCTCTATTGCTCTGGGCGCTCAAATTGCTTATAACCACGTTCAGATCACATATTACCTCTTTCTTCTGATCATAGTTCTCATGGTCAGCCGTTTTGTGTATGCCTGGATGGACAGGAATCTGAAACAATTTGCAGGCCGTGCTGCTATTCTGGTGGGGGCCGCGGTTTTAGCCATATTACCAAACCTTCCGAACCTTCTGCCCACTTATGAGTATGGCCAGTTTAGCATCCGGGGACCATCAGAACTTGAATCCACAAGAGGCGAAGGAGAACCCGATGTGGGGCTTGACCGCGATTATGCCTTTGCCTGGAGCTATGGCAAGGCCGAGACCCTTAGTTTTTTGATACCTAATGTAATGGGAGGTGCATCTGAGGCTCTTTCCGATAGTCCAAGGGCTATGGAAGTAGTTGATTCGCGGTTACGTGAAATTGTTGGCGGACAATCTCAGTATTGGGGCAGCAAGCCCTTTACCTCAGGCCCTGTATATGTCGGGGCTTTGATTTGTTTCTTTTTTGTAATGGCGCTCTTTTTTTATAAAGGTCGTGAAAAATGGTGGCTGGTTACGGGCACAATTCTTTCCATAATTCTGGCCTGGGGTGAAAATCTTGAATGGTTCAATTATTTTGTGTTTGATTATTTGCCACTCTATAATAAATTCCGAACTGTGGAGATGACCCTGGTGATTGCCACGGTAACCATTCCTTTGCTGGCAATGATCGGTCTTAAAAAGGTACTGGACAATCCTGATCTCATCCGGGAGCAAAGCGGAAAATTTTTGGCTGCATTTGGACTTACCGGAGGAGTGGCGTTATTGTTATATCTGTTTCCCGGTTTCTTTTTCGATTTTATGAGCGAACAGGAAATGACTGCTTTGGCTCAACAGAAACAAAGCATGCCCGATCAGGCCGGAGCCATTGATCAAATTATTCAAAATATGAAGCAGGCACGGGCAGAACTGCTCAAAGCCGATGCCATCAGGTCTTTTTTCTTTATTTTGCTGGGGAGCGGATCACTTTGGCTGTATGGCACCAACCGGTTGTCTAAAAAATATGTTTTACCCGGGTTGGCCCTTCTCATTTTGGTTGATTTGTGGGGAGTGGATAAACGATATCTGAATAATGATGATTTCGTTCCACCAAGGCAGGCTGAGCAACAATTTGAAAAGTCCAAAGCCGATGAATTTATTTTGCAGGACGACGATCCTTACTTCAGGGTTTTTACTATTTTCAAAAATCCCTTTACAGAAGTGCAAACTTCCTATTTTCATAGTTCAATTGGTGGTTATCACGGTGCCAAACTGAGAATTTATCAGGATGTTATTGATCACTATCTTCAGGACGACTGGCAAACTCTCCTGGGACTTTTTCGTGATCAGGGCGCTCCTGGTGAAGCCCGCAATTTATTGGCAGATATGAATGTCCTCAATATGCTGAATACAAAATACATTATATATCATCCGGAACGTAAGCCTGTTCGGAATCCCTATAATTTTGGCAATGCCTGGTTTGTGGATGATGTTGAATTGGTTTCCTCGGCGCGCGGGGAACTTTTAAGTCTGGAAGATACAAACCTGAAACAAACTGCGGTTATTCGTGAACAAAGAGCTGGGGAATGGTCTTCATATCAAAACAGGGAAGAGGACGGGACCATTAAACTAACCTCCTATGAGCCCGATAATTTGGTTTATCAGGCAGAAACATCTGTTCAGAAACTGGCTGTTTTTAGCGATATTTATTATCCCAAAGGCTGGAATGCCTATATCAATGGTGAAAAAACTGAAATTAAAAGGGTCAATTATATTTTGCGGGCCATAATGGTCCCCCCGGGGCAACATACCATTGAATTCAGGTTTCAGCCACAATCAGTAAAAACAGCCAATGTGTTTGCGATTATAGGAGGAGTTTTGATCATTTTATTTGGAGTTTTCCTTATTTGGCGTAAGCGCCATCGTTTTTTGCACGGAAAATAATTTGCTGACGCTTCTATTTAATTGAAGCATAGTAACAAAAATGCTGCCCGTTTTGTGAGGACATATTGACAGCTTTTGATTTTAGAACCAGAGCAGAATAAAGACATTAAATTTTGACTGGTTTTCGATCGGCAGGTGGCATGGTTTGTGCTGATGTCCCTTTGGGAAGCACACAAAAAATCATGGCATAATCATTGCTTTTCCAGAATATATTGATAATAAAAAATCATAGAATGAAGCATTTAAGAGGAAGAAAATGGATAGGATGGACAGGCGCTGTTGCCATAGCTCTGATTATTTCATTGGGATTTGTAACAGCAAATAATGAAGAGAGAAATTTCTCCATTATTAAAAATCTTGATATTTTTTATTCTTTGTTTCGGGAGCTCAATACTTATTATGTTGACGAAACAAATCCGGAAGACCTTATAGAAACGGGTATTGAATCTTTGCTGGAATCGCTGGATCCATATACGACCTACATTCCGGAATCGGAAATGGAGGATTTTAACTTTATGACTACTGGTGAATATGCAGGTATTGGCGCTTTGATAACCAGAAGGGATGAATTTGTTTATATTTCAGAACCCTATAAAGATTTTCCGGCCGATGAATCCGGGTTAAAGGCAGGCGATAAGATTTTGTCAATTGATGGGGAAAGCATGAAGGGTAAAAAAATTGAAGATGTTAGTAATAAACTCAAAGGTCCGGCCAAAACTGAAATTTCAGTAACTGTAGAAAGATACGGAATAGAGAATCCTTTTGAAGTTAAGTTAAATCGCAAAAATATTCAGATCAATCCTGTTTCTTACTATGGAATGGTGAACGACGAAACAGGCATTATCATATTGAATAACTTCACTCAGAATTGTACGCATGAAGTGGAAAAGGCACTCAATGATCTTAAAAATAATCAGGGGGCTGAAAAAATTATTCTTGATTTGCGTAATAATCCGGGAGGACTTATGGATGAGGCGGTTAAGCTTTCCAATCTTTTTCTTCCCCGTGGCGTTGAAGTTGTGAGTACAAAGGGTAAAATTGAGCAATGGGACAAGGTATATCGGGCCTCCAAAGCTCCGGTTGACACTTTGATCCCATTGGCTGTTTTTATTAACAGAGGCTCCGCTTCTGCTTCCGAAATTGTCGCCGGTGCCATTCAGGATCATGACCGTGGAGTCATTATGGGAAATCGTTCATTCGGAAAAGGACTTGTGCAAACCACCCGTAATTTGCCGTATAATGCAAAACTAAAAGTGACCACTGCAAAATATTATATCCCCAGTGGCAGATCCATTCAGGCACTGGACTATTCTCATCGCAATGATGATGGTAGTGTCGGGTATATCCCCGATTCTCTGGTTACGGAATATCATACTGCCAATGGGCGATCGGTTTATGATGGAGGTGGAATATCACCCGATGTTGTTGTTCCGTACGAAAAGTTTAGCAATATTGCTTATGCCCTCATGGCTCAGCAGACAATCTTTGATTATGCCAATGTGTTTGCTGCAAATCACAACACCGTTTCCGAACCAGATGAATTTTCTATCACTGATGATTACTATAAAGATTTTCAAAGTTATGTTACCTCCCTTGAAAATTTTAAATATACATCACGAAGCAAAGAACAGTTGAGTAAACTTATGAAAGCTGCAAAGGATGAGGGCTATTATGAGCCTAATTCTGAGGAGTTTGATGCCTTGCAAGAAATGCTTGATGTAGATGTATCCGACGATCTGGAAACTTTCCGTGATGAGGTGGATGATTTGCTTGCCAACGAATTGCTTAAGCGTTATTATTACAGAGCCGGCGCTGTGGAGTATGCTCTTAAAGACGATGAGGTGCTGCAAAAGGCCCTTGAAATATTTACTGATGACGGTGAATATCAGGGAATCCTTAGTGGAACTGTTTTGAGTCACGCAGGCGATAAACTGCAAAGAAAATAGATATATTATATTCTCCAGATACTTAACCCGGGATGTGCGTTATTGCCATTCCGGTTTTTTTCTGTTTAGTTGGTTACAATCATAACCCCGACGGGGGTGATATTATTATCAAGAAGTGCCATACAAAATCAATCAAATAATTTTTAATCTTTAGTTTCGGGCATTAACCCCAGCCTTCCAGTCAACATTTCCTTATATTTACCGGCTTATATTATCCGGGCAAAACCTTTCTAAGATATTTTCGTAATATTTCTCACGATTTTAAAGGATTATTCTGAATGGAAAACCATTCAGGCTGATTGCAGTTGCTGCAATGGCACATTAATTCCTGCCTTTTTCCAAAGGATAATAACAATACAGTAACCTAATTTTACCAATTATGAAATTCTGCATTACATCAATTATTTTATTCATTTTGCTGACATTTTCTGTTGTGTCTCAGGAAAATCCTAAAATTGATGTGGATTATATTTTGTCCGGTTCCGAAAATGTTGAGACCGGATTTATTACTCACGAATTCAATGAGGGTGAAAAATTCTACAGAAAAGAGTTCTATGAAGGCAGCTTCAGGGCTTTTTCCGAATTATACAAAATTACCCGTGAATCGGCTGTACTGAATTACAAGTTAGGCGTAAGTGCTTTATATGGTGGCAGGGCATCAGAAGCTGCTGATTTTTTATTGGAAAGTTTGCCGGGAGTTGCCGGCGATTACTATCTTCAACTGGGCTATGCTCTTCAGGCCCGGCTTCATTATAGCGCTGCCCGGGATGCATTTGAGAAATATAATAATACGCTTTCCAAAAGAGGCAAAAAGAATTTCAGGGAGTATTACAATCAACTGGTCAGGGAGTGTGATTTTGGTGAAAATAATGCTACCGACTCAGTACCTTCATTTGTGATTAATGCCGGTCCGGCGGTAAACAGCTATTACAATGAATACGGAGCTGTGGAGAACAGCCGTCACAACCGTATTTTTTATACTTCACGCCGTCCGGAAAGATTGCCCGATGTTCCCGGGAACCGCGATAAATTCGATGAGCGTATTCTTCAGGCTTCGTATGTGGATCAAGAAGTGGCAGAAGGAAATGAAGTATCGCGTCTGAATTCACGGTTTCATTCGGGCATAGCCGGAATTTCTCCCGATGAAGATTTTTTGTTTGTTTACAAAGGGAAAAAAAGAAGTGGACAGATCCGGGTGGCTGATATTACCGGTAAAAAAGTAAAAAAATCCGATTATATGAGTAGCCGCATCGATCATAAAGTGTTTAAAGAAACAACTTTTGCTGAAACTTCGGATGGCCGGGTATTTTTTGTTTCCGAGCGCACCGGCGGAATGGGAGGTAAAGACATATGGACTGTTACCCGTAAAGGTCACGGGCGTTTTTCCAAACCCAAAAATATGGGATCGGTGATCAATACTCCCTTCGATGAAGAAGGGGTTTTTGTTACACCAGATGGCAATACTTTATATTTTGCCTCCAGAGGGCATGCTGGCTTTGGTGGTTATGACATCTATAAATCCGGGAAAAACCGAAACGGAGAATGGATGATTCCAGAAAATGCAGGCCAACCAGTCAACAGCCCGCAGGATGATCTTTTTTTCTTTCCCACTTCCGATCCTCAGGTTGCTTTCATCTCCTCTTCCCGGCCGGGAGGATATGGCGGACTGGATATATACAAAATAAAAAAAGACATTCGAATCCCTTTTAGCATTATGGGTAAAGTTACTGATAAGGAAACGGGCAATGCTTTGGATGCCAAAGTGTCGTTGTTCGATACCTATAAGAAGGAGCAAATAATATCTGAGCGTACAGATTCGCTGACAGGCGAATATTTCATGGCTGTTGAAGATTCCGGTAGTTATGTATTGCAGGTGGGTGCCGAGGGGTACAAAATAATAATGGCAGATGTGTTTTCACCCCGGGTTAGAAATTCGGAAATAAGAAAGGATTTCAAACTCGATAAATTAAAACATCCCTATACTCTGAAAGGTAAAATAACCGATGTGGATACGTTTGAACCGGTTCAGGCAGAAATTATCTTCAAATCTGTTGGCAGTGATTCTGTAACTCACCGGATTTTTTCGGATCGAAACACCGGAGAGTATCTGATCACTTTTGGAGATAAGTTTAATCTTTCAATGACAGTTTCTGCAAAGGATTATCATATTTTTTCCTCTCAACTTTTTCTGAAAAACACAATTGGATCCCTGGAGGAGAATAACGTTGAATTGGAAAGAAGTGTGATGGCTTATACAGTTTCAGGAAGGATTCTGGAGGAAGAAACCAACGTCGCTGTACCGGGCGAACTGGCTTTTTTCAAGCCGGGAGAAGATAATGCTTTTGTTGTAAGAAACGCTGATCCCGTTTCAGGAAAATATTCGGTTACGGTATATGAGCCCGGACCTTTTTTGATTGAAATCACGGCTGACGGTTATTTTTTCAGTAATTCAACACTTCAATTTCATTCGGATTCGACGTTGAAAGTTAAAAATATAATCATGCAACCCATGTCAGCGGGTGCAAGTATTGTAGCTGAAAACATCTTATTTACATCCGGGAAAGCAACATTACGTGCCGAATCATATCCCGAAATCAACCGTCTTGTAAGGTTGCTCAACGACAATCCATCGGTTAGCATTGAAGTTTCAGGGCATACCGACAATACTGGATCGGCATCCCTCAATAAGCGGTTGTCTAAAGCCAGAGCACTTAGTGTAAAAAGATATCTCGAATCACAAGGCATTGATCCTGTGCGACTCGAATACGAAGGTTATGGCTTTGACCAGCCCATTGTTCCCAATACAACTGTAGAGGGAAGAGCGCAGAACCGAAGAGTGGAAATTAAGGTGATTGAATAAGTTTTAATTGGGTAGAAG
>JBEPWN010000139.1:0-6956 GCA_041642395.1 Marinilabilia sp.
CTGAAACAGCTGCAAGTTCTTGAATGTCAATAACATGAACAAACTGATCATGAATAGAAAAAGTCCCCTTAAAATTTTGCAACATACTTTGTTCATTACTCACCACCGTAGATTTCATTTCCATCCCATTTGTTTCTATTACTTCATTTACCATATCTACAATGAGCCCAAGACTGCTGTCTTTATGTTCGTCAGGTCCGATAACTATAATAGCTGAATCGTTGGTGTGTTCCTTTATTTCCACACCCATAATTAAACGAAGATCCACTACCGGTATAATATTTCCATGAAGGTTAATAATGCCCTTCATAAAATCAGGAGTGTCCGGAACATGTGTAATGTCAGGGATTTCAAGAATATGGTTGACCTTCATTGCATCAATTGCAAAAAACTCGTCATTCAACTTAAATGATAAAAGTGTACTATCGTTTTGCTCGGACATATTCTCTGGATCTATTATTTTGTGTTTTTTCCTTTTAACTTTCCTGCGGCACTCATCTGCAAAATCCGATTGGTATCAATTACCATAGAAATACTTCCATCACCTAAAATAGAGGCACCTGAAACAACAGCATGGCTTTTAAGATAACGACCCATCGGCTTGACAACAGTTTGATATTCGCCAAGTACCTCATCAACGATTAACCCAAGCTGTTTATTTTCATGCTTGACCAACACCATTTGTGGAACATCCATTGCGATCATTTCCTCTTTAAAAACATCTCGCATATTAACATATGGTAATTGCTCATTATCAATAACAACTGTTTTATTAAAAGAATTTTTTAATTGTTTCTTATCCAATGCAAATATTTTCTCAATGGATGAAATAGGAACAACATATTGATTTTCCGCAACCTTAACGAGAAGACCATCTATAATAGAAAGCGTTAATGGCAAACGCAGAGTAATAGTGGTTCCCTGCCCCAAATCGGAATCAATGGTCACTTCCCCTCTAATTTCGGAGATTTTTTTTCGCACAACATCCATCCCGACACCTCTTCCCGAAACATCGGAAACAGATTCACGGGTAGAAAAGCCACTCAAAAATACCAGATTCAGGATTTCTTTCGAAGACAGATCAGCGTCTTCATCAATCAGTCCTTTTAAGATGGCCTTCTGCCGGATATTAATAACATCAATACCTTTGCCATCATCAGTTATTTCGATTAATACACTGGCCCCTGCATGATATGCCTTAAAATAAATATTTCCTTTAGGTGACTTCCCGGCAGCGACACGTTCATCAGGCCTTTCAATACCATGATCCACCGAGTTTCTTAAAATGTGCAACAGCGGATCAGTAAGATGTTCAATTATATTTTTATCCAGCTCAATATCTCCTCCCTCAATCACAAACTCTATCTCTTTACCAAGATCTTTGGACAAATCCCTGACCAAACGTTGAAAACGCATCAACTCGCTTTGCATGGGAATAAGACTAATCTCAAAGGCATTATCTCTTAATTGCCGTGCAAGTTTTTGAATATTCTCAGCCAGTCCGAGTATATCGGCATCACCCTTTTTTTCAGAATAAACAGTCAATTGTGCCTGAACCGTAACCAATTCACTAACCAGATTAACCAATTCATCAATTTTGAGTGAGCCAACTCTGATGCTTGATATCTTATGCTCTTTAAATTGAGCTCTTTTCCGGGTTTGTTCGATAGCAGA
Source organism: Marinilabilia sp. (assembly GCA_041642395.1). Classification (GTDB taxonomy): domain Bacteria; phylum Bacteroidota; class Bacteroidia; order Bacteroidales; family Marinilabiliaceae; genus Marinilabilia. The sequence goes on from JBEPWN010000139.1 coordinate 1,675, forward strand.
ATTGCCGGAATCAGAGTCCTCTTCGACGGGCTTTGACTGTCCGAGTAATAGTTTAATATCAGAAGCCTTTATAAGAGAGTTTGAATTTCGTGCATTACTGATAAGCTTTTCAATGCCTGATTCCACTTCAAAACCACCCGGACAGATTTCATCAATTGACATCTGACATTCATCTTCCACGAAAATAAAAACATCTTTGATCTCATTAACCGACTCAGTAGTAGTAAGCAATATTTGCCAAAGACAATAAATGGTTTCAGCCTCCACCAATTCGAAGGATGGTACTTTATGAGTAAACGCAATACTGTGACCTTTGCCAAGAGCATGCAAGTCATCCAATAAAAAAAGCGGATTGGTTCCGTTTTGCAACAAATCCTCATTAGGCACAAAAGAGATCAGATATGTTTTATCCTGAGAATCTCCCTGGTCTGACATATTACTTACAGGCTGGAGGCTATCCTGATCGGATGCTCCACCCCCTTCATGAAAAACCTGAATTTTATTCATGAATTTATAATATGCATCCAGATCGTTTTTTTCGGTGAGATCACCTTTATTAAGCAGGTATTTTATTTCGTCAACAGCAGCAAAAGTCAAAGAGATCAAGTCAGGGGAAACATCCAGGTTGTTATTTCTTACTTTATCAAAAATATTTTCAAGATGGTGCGTAAAGTCACTCAATTGATTGAACCCGAACATGGCTCCTCCCCCCTTCAATGAATGCATTGCCCGGAAAATACGCTCTATCAAATCCTTGCTCTGCATATCATCCTCAAGCGCAAAAAGAGCTTCTTCCAAATCATTCACATGATCCAGAGACTCCTCAACAAATTTGGCTTTAAATTTATCTATCATAACATCATGCCGTTTCGCACATTACATATATTGCCATAAATACTCACAAAACAATTTTTTCGGAATAAGTCTTCAATTCATCAATTATGGCAACTATTCCCCTAATCGTTTGAACTCTTAACGGTTCTGAAAAATCTTTTTCGTTCCTTCGAATTTTATCATACACTATTTCCAGTTTTCGTGAAAGTATTGCGAGCCCTTCGAGTCCAACCATAGGTGCGGTTCCGGAAATAGAATGCATGGACAAAAAGACTTCTTCTACCAAATCCCTACGCGAATTAGCATCTTCTAAATCCAGATTAACAACCTCATCTTTCAAGTCAGAAAGCTCACTACCTGTATTAATTATAAATGTCTTCTTAATTTCTTCAAAATGAGCATTCATACCAAATAATTAAATATTAAAACCTGCGCAGCCGGAAACCTGATCAGCTAAAACAGCATTATAAAGACAACTACTAGTATGCCTGTAATGCATTACCTCAACACCCTCATAATCGCGCTAAGCAGTTTGGCAGGCACAAACGGTTTTATTATCCAACCAGTAGCCCCGGCCTGCTTGGCTTCCATTTTTTTGGCAGCCTGCGACTCAGTTGTAAGGAATAAAATAGGAATATGCTTATAGTCATTCATTTCACGAACTTTACGAATGAGCGCTAGACCATCAAGATTAGGCATATGGAGGTCGGTAATTATAATATCAATAGTGCGACCATCAAGAAATTGAAGAGCGTCTTCGCCGTCAACACCAACAAGTACATCATATCCTTCATTTTGAAGCGTAAAATTTACTACCTCCCGGATACTTTCGGAATCATCAACAATAAGAACTGTTTTAGCCATGTGATTAATTATTTACAGGGTTACTATTTAATAAATCTGAAAAACCTGAATTGGACACCAGGCTATCCAGTTCATTTGGTAAAGTTGCGGTTACCGAAAACTGTCTTTTATTAAATTCGGCACTTGTTTTTAAGGATTGTAAAAGTTGCAGAAAAGTAATGTCAAGATTATCCGGATTATCTACATGCACAATAATGTCCTTGGAAAAATCAACTTGTTCGCTTACCATTTCTTTGATCTTTTGAATATAATTAATCGTCAATTGTCCGCTAAAAAACACTTTAAAACCGGCGTTGCTTTTTTTTACCTGAACCAGAAAATTCTCATCTTTCATTTGATTACAATTTACTTATATAGTCAAAAAACCTGATTGAAGTTTAAATATATATGATTGTGAACTTTAATCCACGTTCAACTTCCATATCGGCCGAATCAAAGCTACAATCCTTTTTCCATGCCTACTTCCAATCCGTAACATCAAAAAACATGGATTTCTGTGAACATTAAAATTTCTCATAATTATCAAGATCAAATTCTTTCCCCAGGTTTCCTAAATTTGACTTCTCACCTTCACTTATATTTTTCTTAAATTTACCATTTCCGGAAACTGCTGCTTTTTTTTGTTTCATTTTCCCATCACCTGAATTATGGTCGTCCGCAGCATCTTTCTTCCGAGAAATATCTTCACCTATCTGAAAATAGCTGACTGCCTGCTGCAGATTTGCCGCCAGATCGGAAAGTTGTTCCGAACTCTGAGTTAGTTCATCCGATGAAGATGCATTTTCCTGAGTGATCATATTCAATTGCTGCATGGCCTGATTAATCTGATCCGCTCCTGTTTTTTGTTCCATACTTGCAGCAGCAATTTCCTTAATCAGGAGTGTTGTTTTTTCGATATCAGGGACAAGCATTTTAGATTTGGCCCCAGCTTCTTTAGATACTTTTAACCCCTTACTCACCAAGGTTACAATGTCATCGGCCGCCAGCTTACTTTTCTCTGCAAGTTTCCGAACTTCAGCGGCAACAACGGAAAACCCACGTCCGTGCTCACCGGCACGGGCTGCTTCAACGGCGGCGTTAAGCGCCAATATATTTGTTTGAAAAGCAATATCACTAATAATGGAAATCCTTTCAGAGATGTCTTCCATTGCGATTACTGCCTCAGCAGAAAGCTGATTGGCCACATTCACTTCACGAGCTGTTTCAACAGTAATTTTCTCGGTTTGGATGGCATTATCGGTATTTTGATCAATATTTGCCACCATCTCTTCTATAGAAGTAGAAACCTCTTCAGCAGAGGCTGCCTGATCGGCTGATCCACGTGATAATTGCTGTGAACTGTCACGCAGGTTCTTGCTTGAGTGGACCAGATCAAGTGCATTCCGTTTAATTGAAACAACGGTATTTTTCAGGCTCTGGGCCATAGAACCCAGTTCTTTTGCCAACAATCCCAGTTCATCATTTTGATCCACATCTACTTTGGCTGTCAAATCACCTGTCCCGATAGCCTGCGCAAATTGAACCCCTTTTGAGAGTGGTTTAACTATAGTGGTGTAAAGGACAAATCCTATCAACAAAGAAGCAAAAACAAGAATGATAGACATAATAGCGGTAAACCATGTAAAGGTGGAAAATGTACTATTCATTTCACTAAGAGAAGATTCATATTTAGACAGGTATTCACGCCCCAGGTCAGAAACTTCGTTAATAATCTCATCACTGAGTACCATTACATCTCCGCCTTCCACAACCATGGGTTCCACTTCAAAAAGAACCATTGGATCATCATAGGAATCAAATGAATTAAGGGCACTCATTATTTGCTGATGCATCTCAAACAAAGAGTCAATCTTGGAAAAAATCTGTTCCAGTTTCTGCTTGTCATCTTCATCCTCCCATTCAGCCGAAATCTCATTTAATTCATCCATAAGAGAAGGCATTTCCTGCTCATGGACTTTATGCAAGTTCTGCTTGTCAGGGGTATTTGACTGGCGATCAATGTAAACCCAGTTTTTAATGAGCATCTTACTTTGCGTAACCATCATCTCCATTTCACCGAGTTTTTCGGTGGAAGGAGAATAAACACTGGTGACCTCATTTGTTAGATTTTTACTACGGGTCAAAGTTCCAAGAGTTAGGATGGCATTTATGAGAATAACCACCAGAATCAACCCAAAGCCAACAACCAACTTTTGGGCGATGTTAAAATTATACTTCCACTTCATGAAAAAGATTTTTTTCGCAGGATTTTCTCAGGATTTTCATTAGCGAACAAAAATTCCCAGGCCCGGAATTAATTTCCTGCCTATCCTTATGATAATAAACAACGATAATTCTTTACAATACAATGGCTGATGACATGTTTTCCAGCCGCGAGCTTACCTGAAGTCCATTGCCTGATGCATTTTCTTTATGGATTTCAAACTTAAGGACTTCACCTCTGATCACAAAATTAATCATGGAGCCATGATTCGTTGCTCCATCGCTTTCGGTAACAATCAGTGAATTACTCCCGAGTTTTTGTTTTATCTCAGAGGCATATTTTGAATAGTTAAAGCTGCCTGATATATAAAGAACCTGGCAGTTTGTAATCTCATCAGCAGAACTAAATTCTTTAACGACAACGTCTTGGAATCCAAACTTTTTCCCTCCTGATTGATCTTCAATACGTCTGGCGATATCGCGATCTCTTAACACGCCTATAACAAAATCACCCTCACGTGCCGCATCGGGCCAGCCAATATAGCGAATAAAATTAAGTGTAAAAACTGCCTTATATTTCGCAACCTGTCCATCAGTAATCAGCGGCACCATTATAAGAAGTGCCAGCATCAAGTAAAATTTTCTCATCTGTTCAAAATTGTTTTTAGTATTCTAAATAACCCATTTACACCCAAAAGCATTGTCAACATTCTTTAATGAAAGTAAAATTTTAATTTCTTTTTAGCATCTCAATAAAAAATCATTTTCTTTATTTAAAACAGCAGCCCGGTAACCCTGAATAAACTTAACCGCGTATTCCGAAAGGTCTTCAATTCTAACTGATTGTTTATATATCACATTGCTACGTAAATCCCTGATTTTGGTTTCTTTTTAAAACTCAATTTTTTTTGCACCTCCCATTATCCATTGGCATAAAAATCCTCATAAACCTGTTTACCTGATACTTATTTATTCTGAGAGGCTTCTAAACATCATCAATAATTATTTCGATGCGATAACCCGAAAACCTCCTGATGTTCAAAACCTGTTGATTATTGAAAATAAGATATTGCCCCCGTACTCCTTTCAAAATAGCTTCCACAACTGGACTTTTGTCAAAATTCACCTGAAGTGGTTTGTCGGGCCATTCAAGAACAGGATAATTAATCTTATAAATCAGGTCATCATCAAACAAAATATAACGTTGTAATTCTGGCGACAATAAATTTATTGCCTTCTTCTTCTCTCTGAGGAGGTCAAAATCAGGCGTCACTTCATTGGTAACCATTCTTCTCCAGTTGGTTTTATCTCTAAAGTATTTCATCAGAAACGATTCTATAACACCGGCAATATGACGGCTGGGGGCCTCACAAATCTTAATG
>JBEPWN010000140.1:0-6928 GCA_041642395.1 Marinilabilia sp.
ACAGGTGTACCATCAAGGTTCATTCGAAAGTCAACCCGGTCTGGCGGAAGACATTGCTCATCATCACAAGCCATAAACTCAACATATCCCTCAATAACGGAAACGTCAGGCGATTTAAGTTTAACAGGCAGGATCAAACGGGCCTGATTTGAGAACCAGGAAAGTTCCATATCAAAAGCCTGATCATATTCCAGATCAGGATCAGGTTCCTGGCGTATATCACCGGCCACTTCATATTTATCTGAATCTGCCAGTTTCAGTGATGTTGGGATAGGGCCTCCCTCAGGCAGTGATGCAGAATAAAGATGCCATGTGTCGTCGATGGTAGCATCAGCAACTATTTCCACTTCCGTATCTGACAATTGATTAATGGAAAACTCCCATTCAACAGGTTCAAAAACCTGGGAATGTAAGGAAAATGTCCCCAGGAGAAATGCTACAAAAAAAGATAAGCTAATTTTTTTCATAATTTTATACCGTTATAAAAAAGAATATTTTAAAGATAAAAAACAATATTATCAATTTTAGATAAATACTTATTTCTATATATCTATATTCTTGGATAAATTTAATAAAATAAAATGCCTTAAACATTCTTAGTTGTCTAAAGCAATTTATTAATTGATCTTAGCATTAACAAAAAGTACGCCAAATTTGTAATTAAGGCATCCGGTAAACAATGGCATTTATGTTCATGCCGGCTCCCACTGATGTAAATACAAAATGATCATTACTACGAAGATGATGATTCTCAAGCTCATTCTTTAAAACCATATCAAATAAAACAGGTACGGTAGCCACTGAATTATTGCCAAGACTTCCAATTGTAAGAGGCATTATATATTGGGGAACATCACGAAGTCCATAGAGCTTAAACAATCGTGCCAAAATAGCATGGTCCATTTTGGCATTGGCTTGATGAATCAAAACTTTTTTGACGTCAGAAATATCAATTTCGGCCTTTTCAATACATTTCTTAACTGTATTTGGAACAGTTTGCAATGCATACTCATAAACCTTACGCCCATTCATTTTTAAAAACTGTTCGCGTGGATCAAGATCAGGATTGTAAGATTTCCCCATATGCAAAAGCCAGGCATGGTTCAATGTATCCGTTCTTGAAATGTGCGAAATAATACCAACCGGACAATCACTCTCTTTCGCCTCAACGACTGCTGCGCCGGCACCATCAGAATAAATCATACTATCAATATCGTGTGGGTCAGATACACGTGATAAAGTCTCTGCACCAATAACAAGGATTTTTTTTGCATTTCCGGACTTAATAAAATAGTCCGCCTGGATCATTGCCTGGATCCATCCCGGACAACCATAAAGAATGTCATAGGCCACACAATAAGGATTCTCAATCTTCAGATTAAACTTGACTTTTGATGCCAGCGAAGGAAGGATGTCGCTTCGCATGGTCACTTTGCTCACATCTCCAAAATTATGAGCAACCAAAATATAGTCAAGCGATTCAGGATCGATGCCAGAATCCTTTATGGCTTTTTCTGCAGCGAAAAAAGCAATGTCAGATGTCACATATTCATCCCCGACATGTCTTCGCTCTTCAATTTCGGTAATTTCTTTAAATTTATTAATGATTACCTCATTGGTCTTTGTCATGGGCTCTCCCGAGGCCGGGAAAAACTTATTCTGAAGAAAATCTTCATTTTTTACCACACGCGGCGGAATATAGGAACCGGTTCCGGTAATTACTGAATAAACTTGATTTGCCATAATTCTAATAATATTGAAAAAAACAATGCCACAAAGAAACAAAATTTTTAAATATTCACCATAAAAAGGTTATTCCCACTTACCCCACGGTGAATCCATTCACCACATTTTCCATGCAAGACGTGGGTTATGGAATTTTCCTATACTCACATCACTTGTTTAAATTAGAAAACAAGATTCTGTTATAGTCAGACAGCTCCAGGTCCTGTGACAAAACAATTTGTTCAGCTTACCCCGGGGCTATAACCCGGGGTTATTTAAGCTGGCCACCTTCGGGGACGAGCCAGTTCAGTCATTGACGCATTATGCCCCAAATTAATTGGGGTAGCCACCTGCAATGACGGGACATTACGAACGTAGTGAAGCAATCTCAATCTTTTAACCGGACACGAATGATTTGCAAAAAAACTTTTTACTTTGTTTAAAGTATATGCAATATTTAAAAATATAATGATCTATTGATAGAGAATACCAGAAAAAAACTATATTTGCACCGCCAAACAAAAAGGATTTCACATCCGCCCGGATGGTGGAATTGGTAGACACGCTGGACTTAAAATCCAGTGGCCATTGCGGCTGTGCGGGTTCAAGTCCCGCTCCGGGTACAAAAAATCCCTTGTGATTAAACGTCACAAGGGATTTTTTATTTAAAATTATCCTATTTCAATCCCGCAATCTTTTTAATCTCACTCAATTTATTCAATGCATCCATGGGAGTCAGATTATTAATATCCAGGTTCACAATCTGATCTCTTATTTGCTTAAGAACAGGATCATCAAGCTGAAAGAAACTCAACTGAAAGCCTTCACGGTGTTGCGCCACCTCGCCCATGGGTTTTGAAATGCTTCCCTGCCGGTTGTTATTTTCCAGTTCGCCCAGAATTTCATTGGCCCGTTTTACAACACTTGGGGGCATTCCGGCCATGCGTGCAACATGAATACCGAAACTGTGTTCGCTCCCTCCCGGCACCAGTTTGCGAAGAAAAATAACTTTATTTTCCACTTCCTTCACCGAAACATTATAGTTGCGGCAACGCGGAAATGATTTTTCCATCTCATTGAGTTCATGGTAATGGGTGGCAAAAAGTGTTTTGGCTCTTGATCGGGTGTTCTCATGTATGTGTTCCACAATCGACCATGCTATGGAAATACCGTCATAAGTGCTGGTACCACGCCCCAATTCATCGAAGAGTACCAGACTACGGGGTGACAGGTTATTCAGGATGCTGGATGCCTCATTCATTTCCACCATAAAAGTGGATTCACCAAGTGAAATATTATCTGAGGCCCCAACGCGGGTAAAGATTTTATCCACTATACCAATGGCAGCAGTTTCGGCAGGAACAAAACTCCCGATCTGGGTAAGCAGAACGATCAGTGCCGTCTGCCTCAGCAAAGCCGACTTACCCGCCATGTTTGGCCCGGTAATGATGATTATCTGCTGGCTGTTGTTATCCAAATAAACATCATTGGGAACATATTGCTCACCCACCGGCAATTGCTTTTCAATGACAGGGTGGCGCCCGGCCTTAATATCAATTTCCTCACCATCATTTACTACCGGACGGGTATAATAATTTTCAGCAGCGAGGGTTGCAAAACCAATCAGGCAGTCAATCCGCCCCAATAAATTAGAGTTGAGCTGAATGGCAGGAATGAATTCAGAAAGCGCAGCCATCAGTGCCGTAAAAATTTCAGTTTCCAAAACCAGAATTCGCTCTTCAGCACCTAAAATTTTACTCTCATACTCCTTCAGTTCTTCAGTAATGTAACGTTCTGCATTCACCAGTGTTTGCTTACGAATCCACTCGGGAGGGACTTTATCTTTATGTGTATTACGGACCTCAATGTAATAGCCGAAAACATTATTAAAACTTATTTTAAGACTTGTAATACCGGTCCGTTCTGTTTCACGTTTTTGCAGTTCAATCAGATAATCTTTCCCCGCAAAGGCAATGTGTCGAAGATCATCCAACTCCTCAGAAACTCCTTCTTTAATCACATTTCCTTTATTTATAAGGTTTGGAGGATCAGCAGTTATCTCCTTTTCTATGCGCTCTTTGATGGTAGCGCATATATTCAACTGATCACCTATATGATTAAGGACTTCATTTCCGGCCTGAAGACAAAGTTCTTTAACCGGCATCAGGCTGGAAAGCGCATTTCGCATTTGACCCATTTCACGTGGACTAATGCGACCGGCAGCCACTTTTGAAACCAAACGTTCCAGATCACCAACAGGACGCAAATGTGCTTCCAGATCCATTTTCAGCTGCGGGTCTTTAAAAAAATGCTCAACCACCGATTGTCTATCCCGGATGGGTTGAACTTCCTTAAGAGGCAAAGCGACCCAACGTTTCAGTAAACGGCTGCCCATAGGAGTTACTGTCTGATCAATGATATCAATCAAGGATTTCCCACCTTCATTGACCGGAGCAAAAATTTCGAGATTACGAATGGTGAATTTATCAAGCCACACGTATTTATCTTCGTCAATTCTTGAAAGACTGGAAATGTGCCCAATTTTATGGTGCTGAGTTAAATCCAGATAATGCAAAATGGCTCCGGCTGCAACGACTCCCAGCTTCAATCGCTCCACACCAAATCCTTTCAACGATTTGGTCTGAAAATGTTTTAACAACCTGTCGCGAGATGATTGCTCCATAAAAACCCAGTCATCAAGAGCATAGGAATAATGCTGTACCCCAAATAACCCTGTAAACAAATCCTTTTTTGTTTTTTCAAAAAGCACTTCTTTGGGATTAAATCCGGAAATCAATTTTTCAATGTGATCGAATGGTCCTTCAGCTGTCAGAAATTCACCGGTAGAAACATCAAGAAAAGCCACCCCAGCACTTTTTTGATCCAGGTGTACTGCAGCCAAAAAATTGTTTTCGCGATGTTCCAAAATATTATCGCCAATAGCCACACCTGGGGTTACCAGTTCGGTGACGCCGCGTTTTACAATATTTTTGGTCATTTTAGGGTCTTCAAGCTGATCACAAACAGCCACTCGCTGACCAGCTCTCACAAGCTTCGGCAAATAAGTATCCAGTGCATGATGCGGAAATCCTGCCAATTCCACATATGATGCCGACCCGTTGGCACGTCGTGTCAGTGTAATCCCAAGTATTTCAGATGCTTTGATCGCATCGTCAGAAAAAGTTTCATAAAAATCACCAACCCGGAACAATAGTATAGCATCGGGATATTTACCCTTTATGCTGTAATATTGCTTCATTAACGGTGTCTGGACGACTGATTTAGTTGATTGTGCCAATTGGTCGAAATTTTGATTGTTTATTACGATTACAAAGATATAAAGAGAATCAAATTTACCTGTTTTTCCCTTACTTTGTTTTAAGTTTCGGGTTTTGTGTTTCGAGTTAAAAAATAATTACACAGAGGTTCACTGAGTTATACACTGAGTTTCGAGTTTCATTTTTTTTGCCCCATCCTTAATCTCAACCTTAACCTTTTTAGGTTGTTTCATGTTTCGTGTTAAAATCTAATTCCCTAATCCCCGACTAGCCTAATGACCTAATAACCTTTTTTAACGAACTATTAAGACCTGGAATTATATATTTTTCACTATTGTCCGGAGAAACTTATTTCTTGAAAAAGATTGCCTCGCTTTGCTCACAATGACGCTATTCAACAAGTTTTTTTTTATGGAGGGTGGAGAGGATTGATTTTCGGCAAAGCCGAAAATCAATCCTCTCCACCCTCAAAATCCTGCAAAGTCCCGTCATTGCGAGTGGCTACCCCAATTAAATTTTGGGGCATAAGGTGTACATGACAGAACTGGTAGGTCCCTGAAAGGGGCCAATTTGAATAACCCCGGGTGGAAAACCCGGGGTAAGCTGAACAAATGGGACCGGATCCCCGAAGGGGGTCAACTATTATTTTACTGATTTCTTGCTTATTACAAAAATCTGTCATTGGTAGCAATTGAGCCTGCCCCGACCCTTCGGGGAAGCAATCTTTTTTGAAAAAATAAGTTTATCCGGACAATAATGATTAACAACCTGTTATATCAACAAATATGTGATTGTACAACAAGTCTCATTTATCATTTCTGCCAGGCAAGCACAAAGACCTGTCTGCCGTTTTTCAAATTAACATCCTATTATTTAAAGGAATATGTGGTTGTACAAAGAATCTACTTATTTATCTGCAGCAAGGCAGGCGCAAAGTTTTTTTCCATAGAATTCCGAGCAAGCCTCGTCATTGCAGAAGTAATTCTTTACCAGTTATTTGCAAAACAATAATACAGTATTGTTTTTATCTACTAACCCAGTAAATGATTCTTCAAGGCCCCCACATCACTTTGTATGGAATTAATGGTACGCATCATTTGCTCCACCTCCACTTTCCCCTGCGGCAATTCGGAGCTGATGTAATGCACAAACCGCCATATTTCGCGAACCTCCTGTACTGGCAAGTCATAAGGCTCATACAAAGGGTTCAGACTGATGCACTTTATAGTGCCATTCTCTGCAATGTTATTCTGGACGATCTTAAAGGAAATACCTTCATCACGGGTTAGAATGATACAAGCCTCGCCCGATTTTATGGTGTACCAGTCAAGTACAAATTCACCGGTAATCCATGCCCCCTGGGGAACAGGCAACATCGAATCACCGCTGACCTGGAATGTCCGGTATTTTTTGGCCTGGTCCAGAAACGGAAGACGAAATACAGGCAGGGAACCAATGTATTCGGGATCGGCAAAACCGGTAAGATAACCTGCTTTTGCTTTTTCCGGAACCAGCTCAATGTTTTCCTCATTGTCGGTCCCTACGGTCGAAGTCAGAATGCGAAGACGGGATCCCCTCACATATACATCGTGCCCTTCTTCCAGTTCTTTCATCTGGAAACCGTTGAGTTTTGACAAATCAACCCTTACCATGGTATCCATCGAAAGACCAAAAAAGTCGGCCATGGCGGTTAAAATATCCAGGGGAGGACCCGACACTTTGTTTTCATAATTATTCAGCGTTGGCCGTTTGATATTCAATGCACGCGCCAGGTCTTCCTGAGTTAGCTGACGCCGCTTGCGCAATAATTTTAAATTGGATGCAAAATACATGGTTATATTTTAATCTTTGTTTCGATTATATTATAAGCAAATATATGCAGTCGCGATGACTTTATCAAATTTTTTTTGGGAAAGTTGTGTTTT
>JBEPWN010000141.1:0-6920 GCA_041642395.1 Marinilabilia sp.
TTTGGGTGCGCACCAAAAACTGGGTGCCCGGAAATTGGGATGCTCCTGGCAGGTTTAATTTGCTTGTTGATGGTCAAAAGCTTGAACGTACCTTAGGACTTAACCCGGAATGGAACTGGGAATATGCCGGCGAAATTCAACTTGGAAAGGGAACCAGGCAAATTTCTCTCCAGGATTTGACAGGATTTGAAGGACGTTGTGATGCCATTTACCTGACCATGGATGACAGTGAAAAACTTCCCAATCAAATGGCCGAACTGAAGAAGTGGCGCTCTAATAAATTGGGCGAGCCGATTGTGCCCGAGAAGAATGAGAAATATGATCTGGTAGTTGTTGGGGGTGGCATTGCCGGCTGTGCAGCATCAATTGCGGCTGCCGAACAAGGTTTGAAAGTTGCTTTGATTCATGACCGTCCGGTTTTAGGCGGAAACGCCAGCGGTGAGATCCGTGTGCATACGCTGGGCATATACGGCAAGTTTGAGCGCATTATTAAAATGCTCGATACTGAGCATTATCCCAATGGCTCGCCGGCAGCCCTGAAAGAAGATCAAAGGCGTATGGATAATGTGAGACAATATAAAAATATCTCGCTCTTTCTAAATTACAGAGCCTATGATGCTGATGCCAGGCATGGTATAATAAATTCGGTTGATGCCCGTCACACTTCAAATGGTGAGCTTATCCGGTTTGAGGCTCCTTTGTTCGTGGATTGTACCGGCGATGGCTGGATAGGGTATTGGGCAGGTGCAGAATATTCTTACGGGCGCGAAGCCTCTTCAAAATATGGTGAAGCCTGGGATGCTCATGGTCTTTTATGGAGTCCGGAGACACCCGACAAAATGGTGATGGGCTCATCGGTTTTATGGCGATCAGAAAATGCCGGTAAAAAAGTCGGATTTCCGGAGGTGCCGTGGGCATTGGATGTGGCAAACAATTATTCTGCGAAAAACGGGGAATGGCAGTGGGAATTTTCACGAAACGGCCTGAGTCAGATCGACGATGCAGAGCATATTCGTGATCATATGTTTCGTGCCATTTACGGATCGTTCTACAATTTTAAAAACCCTACAGCTCTAAGCTCAAACAACGATCAGGCTTTAACGGATACGCCTGACTGGCAGAAAAAACAGGAGTATGCTGATAGCTTGCAATTACAGTGGGTTGCTTACCTGTTGGGTAAAAGAGAATCGCGCAGGTTGACAGGTGATCATATTTATACCTTCAATGATGTACGTGACAACACGCGGTTTGAAGACTCTGTGGTTTTTGAGAATCGGGCTGTAGATGTTCATTATCAGATTAATTTGCTGGATGCTGACCAGCCGGATTTTTTGTCAGAAGCGATGTTCTATAATACCGGGCAATATATTGTTCCTTATCGCAGCCTTTATTCAAAAAATATTAGCAACCTGTTTATGGCCGGGCGGAATTTTAGCTGCTCCCACATCGGCCTGGGTGGGCCGCGGGTCATGCGAACAACCGGCCAAATGGGAGCCGCTGTAGGTATTGCCGCATCCCTTTGTATAAAGCACCAGGTCAACCCGAGGACTATTTATACTTCGCATTTGGAAGAATATCTGGGGTTGATTGAATCTCAAAAATAAGCCTTATGCGATACGTTTTTTTACAAAACTTTTCTACCATGAAAAATATTAAATTAAATAGAGCTATCCTCTTGTTGGGGATTATGGTCTTTCTTGCTGTAAATGCTTTTTCTGCCGGAGAGAAGCCTGGTCCCAATGTCATTGTAATTTTAACCGATGACCTGGGGTATGCAGATGTTGGTTTTAACGGATGTACCGATATTCCAACGCCTAACATCGATCGCATCGCCAACAATGGTGTAAAATTCACCAATGGTTATGTTACCTATGCTGTTTGCGGGCCCAGTCGTGCCGGATTGATTACCGGACGTTACCAGGACCGTTTCGGTGGCAGTAGAAATCCTTTATTTGCTCCCCGGGACCCGGAACAGGGACTGCCTCTTTCAGAAGAGACGATGGCCACGGTTCTTGGCCGTGCCGGTTATACAAGCACTGTTCTGGGCAAATGGCATTTGGGATCTCATCGTTCTCAATGGCCATTGAACCGGGGGTTCGATGAGTTTTTTGGTTTTCTTATAGGAGGACATCAATATTTTCCTGAATTATGGACGCTTAATGATCTTTCTGAGGTGAATGGCCAGTGGGATGGGTACAAAACCAAATTGATGCGCAACAACGGGCGGGTGGAAGAATCTGAATACCTGACCGATGCCTTGTCGCGAGAAGCAGTCAGTTTTATTGAACGACATGCGGATCAGGAACCATTTTTTATGTATCTGGCATATAATGCCCCGCATACACCTTTACAGGCAACTGATAAATATCTTCAACGTTTCACTCACATCGAAGATGAAGACAGGCGTATTTACGCAGCCATGGTCAGTTCTGTTGATGATGGCGTCGGGAAGGTGCTTGATAAAATTGAATCACTGGGGATAGACCAAAATACGATGGTGTTTTTCCTTTCTGATAATGGTGGACCGGAACAAGACAATGCCTCAGACAATGGCCCTTTGAGAGAAGGCAAAGGAAGCTTGTATGAGGGAGGTGTTCATGTTCCCTTTGCCATGCAGTGGCCCGGAAAAATCCCCGCAGGCATGACTTATGAAAAACCTGTTCTTTCTCTGGATATAATGGCTACAGCCGTTGCTGTTGCCAATGCTGAAGTCAGTAATCCTCTGGATGGTGTAAATCTGTTGCCATATATCAACGGGGACGTAGATGGAACACCTCATGATTATCTTTTCTGGAGAAAATTCGATCAGCAATGGTCTGCGGT
This sequence comes from Marinilabilia sp., assembly GCA_041642395.1. Classification (GTDB taxonomy): domain Bacteria; phylum Bacteroidota; class Bacteroidia; order Bacteroidales; family Marinilabiliaceae; genus Marinilabilia. The sequence continues at coordinate 2,824 of JBEPWN010000141.1, forward strand.
AAGAGGTGCTGAATATAAATTACTTGAGCAGTCCGGGAAATCTTCTGAAATTTACAATTTACAAAATGATTTGGGTGAAACGACCACTCTCGCCCTGAGCGATGACAACCAGTACTCTGCATTGAAAAATGCCTGGGAGCATTGGGAGAAACAGATGATTGATCCTGCTTATCTCGGACTGATGCAAGGGGCGGCATACAATCAAACGCATCCAAACAGATTCGATATTCCCTCCCCATTTCAAGTGGATACTACAACTCCTTATATGCCGGAAGGATATGAACTTACCTGGGCCGATGAATTTGATCAACCTGGTAAACCGAATGAGAAATACTGGACGTACGAAAAAGGATTTGTCAGAAATAATGAGCTTCAGTGGTATCAACCGGAAAATGCTGTTGTAAAAGATGATAAGCTGATTATTGAGGGTAAACGGGAGCAAAAGTCCAATCCTGAATTTGAATCAGGTCATGATAGCTGGAAAAAGAATCGTGAATTTATAGAATACACCTCGGCAAGCATCAAGACGGTTGATAAGTTCACTTTCAAGTACGGAATAATGGAGGTGAGGGCTCGCATCGACACCAGCATGGGCTCCTGGCCTGCCATCTGGACATTGGGTGTGGATCGCAGATGGCCTGAAAATGGAGAAGTAGATGTTCTGGAATACTATCGTCATGATGGAATAGCCAAAATTCTTGCCAATGCTGCCTGGAAAGGAAACGATCAATGGGAGCCGGTTTGGGATTCTGAAAAAATTCCCTTCTCTGATTTTTTGAAGAATGATCCTGAGTGGCCCGAAAAATTCCATGTGTGGAAGATGCACTGGACAGAAGATTTTATCCGGCTATATGTGGATGAAATGTTGCTGAATGAAATTGACTTGAGTGAAGCTGATTACGAAGACGGATTTAATCCCTTCCGACAGCCCCACTATATTCTTCTGAATCTGGCTTTAGGATCCAATGGCGGAGATCCTTCCAATACTCAGTTTCCGCTTAAATATGAAGTGGATTATGTGAGGGTATACCAGAGTGAAAATTAAGGTGTATTTGATTTACAGGTAAAGGATTATGTAATGAAACGAGGTATGAGCATTCCTTCTCAGAAAGGAGGATGACAAAAATAGCGAGTTCCATACGACAATTTATAGACAAATTATTTACGTATGAAACGAGCATGGAACTTTGATTCCTCAAACTTGCCACAAAAGGGTATGTATAAAAGGATTGCCAGTTCCATCCGACCATATTAAGTAAATTTTATACGGATGAAATTAAGATTGACTTTTTCTCTTTTAGCTTTTGTCAGCATCTTTTTATCGGATGTTACCGGACAAATGTTAATACCCCCGATTTTTAGCTCTGGTATGGTATTGCAGCGGGATACAATAGTTCGAATATGGGGAATTGATAGTCCTGATGAGAAGATTTCTGTAAAGGGAAGCTGGGGTGAACAGGCAGAGTGTACCTCTGAAAAGAATGGTCTCTGGAATGTAGAAATTCATACACACAAAGCTGGTGGCCCATATGAGATAGTGGTTGAGGGAAGTGAAAAAAGGATTCTGAAGGATGTAATGATTGGAGAGGTATGGTTTTGCTCCGGCCAGTCAAACATGGAAATGCCAGTTAAGGGGTTTGTTAATCAACCTGTGATTAACAGTAATGAAACCATTTTAAAGTCTGAAAATAATAACCTTCGTCTTTTTAAAGTTGAAAAAGAGAGCAGGCTTTCTCCATCCTCAGAAATAACAGGAAATTGGGAAACTGCATCTTCTGTTACCACAGGAAACTTTAGTGCTACGGCTTATTATTTTGGAAAAACGGTGCAGGAAATGCTTGGTGTGCCTGTTGGTTTGATTGTATCTGCGTGGGGAGCATCAGACATAAAATCATGGATGAGCAAGAATGCCCTTAAGCAATTTAAGGATGTTGAGATTCCTGATACTAAGCCGGAAAGTCAGATTCAGAAAGCACCTTGTTTGCTCTATAACGGGATGGTAACTCCTTATAAGGATTTTGCTGTTAAAGGTGTTATATGGTATCAGGGAGAGGCAAACAGATTTAATCCCGGGAAGTATAAATTACTTTTTCCGGCGATGATTACAGATTGGAGAGAAACATGGAAAAATGCAGAGTTGCCATTTTATTTTGTCCAGATAGCACCATTCAATTACCGAAAAGTCAATTCTGCCTTCCTGAGAGAAGCCCAGATGGAAACAATGCTAAAGATGCGGCATGCAGGGATGGCAGTTACATTGGATGTTGGAGAGAGTGAGTGTATTCATCCGTCCGCAAAAGAAGAAGTGGGATTCAGGCTGGCTTTATGGGCCCTTGCTGATTCATATGGAATAAAAGGAATTGAAAAAAGTGGTCCGGTTTTTAAAAGATTAATCAAAGAAGATAATAATAAGCTGAAGCTTTACTTCCGTTTTGCTTCAGGTGGATTGACAAGCTTCGGGAAAGGGCTTAAAGGTTTCTTTGTGGCTGGAAATGATAGTATTTATTATCCTGCTGAAGCAAAAATTAATAAGGATAAAACGCTTTCTGTATGGTCTGAGAAAGTGAAAAATCCGGTTTCGGTAAGGTATTCATTTGATAATTTTACCGGGGGCACATTGTATAATACTGCAGGGTTACCTGCGTCATCTTTCAGAACTGATGATTATTAAAAAATATTATTATGGATTTAAAGTGTATTCTGGTTTTTTGATGATCTCGGTTATGGCCATGTGATTATAGAGACCGACTGGTGTATGGGACAATTTTTGAAAACGCTGAAATGCAGGGAAAGGCTTTTTCAAAGATATTGCTGATGAGATCTTTCCTGAGTGTTGGGGGAATATTCTCAGACAAATGAGGAAATCAAAGGAATAGAGGAAAATAGAAAATGATCATAAAAACGTTTAATCATGAAACTTAAAACAAAGGTATTTTCATTATCACTAATAATGGGTTTAATCATTTTTGGTGGATTAACCGCGCAGGCTGAATTTTTAACAATAAGTGCATCAAATTCGGAATTCACCCAGGAAGAACCTGATTTAATTATCAATGCAGGTTTTGAAACAGGAAATTTACAAGGCTGGAATCAGCATTGGAAAACCAGGCATGCTTCTATCACAGAAGATGCTTTTTCCGGTCAATACGCAGTAAAAGTTGGTCCCGGGAGAGGCTTTTGTTTGCAAGAAATTAAGGTAAAACCAAATAGTCTTTATAGAATAACAGCTTATCTTAAAACAAATACAGGCGCAGAAGAGGTGCAACTTACAGTGAGTGATTATGGAGGGCCGGAGAAATCAGAATCCATTGCATTACCCGATTATACCAAAGTGAGTATCGATTTTCAAACTGCTTTTGTTACTGAAAAATTAATTGTCTCCATTTCTCATTTATTTGGACATGGTCATGGTTACGCAGACGATATACAATTAACCTATCTTGGAGAAGCACCCGAGCCAAAGATTCAGGAATTTGTAGATATTCCTGAAAGAGTGCTTAAAGACGAAGGCGGAGTAGCCCAATTATCTGATGAAAAAGTAGAGTGGTTCCAAAATGAACGATTTGGTATGTTTATCCATTGGGGCGTTTACGCGGCAATGGATGAAGGTGCCGAATGGGTAAGACACCAAGAGGCTTGGGGGCATGAGTTCTACCAACGAAAAGCAAGAGATCCGGAAATGGGTTTTACTGCATCTAAATTTGATGCTTCGCAATGGACCGATCTGGCTAAAAAAGCAGGTATGAAATATGTCGTTTTAACGGCGAGGCATCATGATGGCTATTCACTTTTTGACAGTAAACATCCTTATTCCTGGACCAGTCAAAAGGACTTAGGAAGAGACTTAATAAAAGAATACGTTACTGCAGTTAGAGCTTCGGGCCTTCACGTAGGAATGTATTATTCGCCTATGAGCTGGCGTTATCCGGGATATTACGACGTAACCGGAAAAGATGCTAAACCAAATGTCTGGGGCTATAAAACTGCTGCCTGGCACAAAGCAGATGCACGAGACATGAAAGAGGAAGTTTATGAACAGGTTACCACTCTTTTAAAAGATTATGGCCAAATAGATTATATGTTTTGGGACGGCGGAT
>JBEPWN010000142.1:0-6838 GCA_041642395.1 Marinilabilia sp.
GGCACTTTCTTTTTACATACCGGTACCTGGCACTGGCCAATTTTACTGCCGGCTTCGGCCATTGGATTTTTCAGCACCGGGGTACTCAATTTAAATAACATCAGAGATATAGAAAGTGACCGGAACAGCGGCAAGAAAACCCTTCCGGTGATGATGGGACGAAGAACCGCAGCCGTTTATCATCTGCTGCTTTTAACTCTGGGATGGGTTGCAATGATCCTGTGGCTTACATACTATGAATCGCGCAGTGGCGGATGGCTGGTCATGGTTGCCTTACCGGTATTCGTAAAAAGTGCAATGGTTGTATTCAGGTTCAACACTCCATCCTCCAGCCTCGATCCGCAATTGCGCAATTTATCTCTTGGAACATTGTTTCTGGTGATACTTTATGGCGCCGGAACCTATTTTTTGTAATATGCTTAAAGCTTCATACACATCATATCAACTCATTTTTAAAACCCCGGGAGGAACATCCCGTGGGATACTCACTCAAAAGAAAAGCTGGTTTATTAATATATGGGATGACTCAAATCCTGAAATAACCGGTACCGGTGAGTGCTCCGTTCTGCCAAACCTGAGCCCGGATGACCATCCTGACCTTGAAGAAAAAATCAAAGAAGTTTGTAATACCATCCACCGGCTTGTTCCGGAAGAATTATACCTGACTAAACCTGTTGGTCAAAGTCAGTCTGAAAATTTCCACTTGTTACTGGCTCATTGGCCGGCCATTCGATTTGCTTTGGAAACTGCACTTATCGATCTGAAGCAAGGTGGCAGAAAAATTCTCCTTCCTTCTCCATTTACAAATGGAGAAAAGGGAATTCCCATAAACGGACTCATATGGATGGGATCACCCGACCAAATGGCACAGCAGATCGAAGAAAAATTAAACTCAGGATTCAAATGCCTGAAGATGAAAATCGGAGCCATTAATTTTGATGAGGAATATGATATTTTAAAAACGCTGAGATCCCGGTTTTCAAGCAATGAACTTGAACTTCGGGTGGACGCAAACGGGGCATTCTCGTTTTCGGAAGTCCCGGAATTATTAGAAAAACTGGCCCGGCTGGACATACACTCCATCGAACAACCCATTAAGGCAGGGCAATGGGACAAAATGGCGCAACTTTGTGAATCCTCACCTCTGCCTGTTGCTCTGGATGAGGAACTTATCGGTATTAACAATACGGATGAAAAGGAAAGAATGATCTCCACCATCCGGCCACAATACATCATTTTGAAACCAAGCCTTACCGGGGGATTTACAGCATCACAGCAGTGGATTGACACCGCCTCAAAGTATCATGCCGGATGGTGGGTGACATCGGCGCTGGAAAGCAATATCGGACTCAATGCCATTGCTCAGTGGACATATACATTAAAAAATCCACTGCCTCAGGGATTGGGTACCGGTCAGGTATTTTCGAACAATATCCCTTCGCCGCTGGTTATCAAAAACGGACACCTTTGGCTGCAACAATAAATAGCATATATGCATTACAACCATTCCCATTATAATAAACTAACCATATCCGGAACTACTTATAAGCCCGGAGACTTATTGCAATTATGTCACGATAAACTCCACCAAACCACTCTTCCAAACTGGGAAATTGCACTGTACAAGTTCATTCGTCAGTGGTTGAATAATTCAACCGAATTGGAAATAAAGACTTCCGGATCAACAGGCATTCCAAAAATCATCAAAACATCAAAACAGGCCATGCTGAAATCGGCCTTCAACACACTGGATTTTTTTGATCTTCATCCCGGCCAATCAGCGCTTTTATGTCTTTCGTGCAATTTCATTGCCGGAAAAATGATGGTGGTTCGTGCCTTTGCCGGAAATCTGGATCTGATTCCGGTTCCTGTTTCAGGTTATCCACTGGCCGGTCTCGAAAGGCCAGTGGATTTTGCTGCTATGACGCCCCTGCAAATGGACAATGAAATAAATGCGAAATCAAATAAAACCAATTTGCTGAGAACCGTCATTCTTGGAGGAAGTGCCACCGGGTCAGATTTATCGCGCAAATTACAAAATCAACCATTCAAAGTATGGGAGACCTATGGCATGACAGAAACACTTTCGCATATTGCAGTGCGACCGGTTAACACAGGAAATATCGACCGGTTTTTCACCCCTTTTAAAAATATTTCCCTCTCTACGGATGATCGTGGCTGTCTCTTAATAGAAGCACCCGGCATTGCTTCTCACCCCATTATCACCAACGACCTGGCAGAAATTACAAATGATGGGAAATTCCGCATCAAAGGAAGAGTTGATAATATCATAAATACGGGGGGAATAAAAGTATCACCCGAAGAAATTGAAACACTAATTGCACCACTAATTGATCAGCCTTTCTTTGTTTCCTCAATGCCGCACCCTGTATTAGGTCAGGAACTGGTGCTGATAGTAGAAAATGAACCCGAAAATAAAATCACCCTTCTGGAAACCATAAAAAAAGCACTCCCACCTTATCACCATCCAAAGAGAATTATAGTGAAAAATCCTCTTTCCCGCACCGGGAGCGGAAAAATTACCAGGAGACTTTGACCCCAGGTGTTATAGGCAACAGGAATCAGATTTGAAAGTTGAAATAATAGCATTTTTCACTCATCTTTGGTATCTTTGCAGGTCAATTTGGATAAAAAAATGAAGACAACAAAAGCATCTACATCCCAATATATCAGCATTAAAGGGGCACGCGTCCATAATCTGAAAAACATAGATCTGGATATTTCACGCAACCGTTTTATCGTTATCACCGGTGTATCCGGCTCAGGGAAAAGCTCCCTGGCTTTTGACACACTGTATGCCGAAGGTCAGCGCCGGTACGTGGAAAGTCTGAGTTCTTATGCTCGCCAGTTTTTGGGTCGCATAGACAAGCCTGAGGTTGATTACATCAAAGGAATTCCGCCGGCCATTGCCATTGAGCAAAAAGTCAATACCCGCAACACCCGGTCCACAGTCGGCACGTCTACGGAAATCTATGATTACATGAAATTGCTGTATTCACGCATCGGCCGTACCTTCTCCCCTGTATCAGGAAAAGAAGTAAAAAAACACCAGGTTGACGACGTTATCGATTTTATCAATCAATATGAAAATGGCACAAAAATAGCTATCCTGTCTAAGGTGAAGGCGCCAGAAAACCGTACCTGTGCCGAACATCTTTCCATCCTGTCGCAACAGGGATTCAGCCGTGTGGAAAACAACGACAGTTTCATGCGTATTGAAGAATTACTCAAAAACGGGAAGTTGCTGGAACAATGTACCGCAATCAATCTGGTAATTGACCGGGTTAGCGTAAACAAAGAGGACGAAGACAATCTTTCACGGCTGGCCGATTCGATACAAACAGCATTCTATGAAGGAGAAGGAGAATGTCTGGTAAAAATTTTTGATAAAGAAGCTTCTCAGACATTCACTTTTTCCAACCGGTTTGAAGCTGATGGTATTGTTTTCGAAGAACCAACTCAACATACCTTTTCTTTCAACAATCCCCTTGGTGCCTGTCCTACCTGCGAAGGATTTGGCAAAGTAATCGGAATTGACGAAGATCTGGTTATACCAAACAAAAACCTCTCTGTTTATGATGATGCCATCGCTTGCTGGCGTGGTGAAAAAATGGGCGAATGGAAAGAACTTTTGATACGCAATGCTCACAAATTTGATTTCCCGGTACACAGACCATATTATGAATTAACTTCAGAGCAACGCAGCCTGCTATGGACCGGCAACAATTATTTCCAGGGGCTCAACTCGTTTTTCAAACACCTGGAAGCAAAACAGTATAAGATTCAATACCGGGTAATGCTATCGCGCTACCGGGGAAAAACCATTTGTCCCGATTGCATGGGTACCCGCCTGAAAAAAGAAGCCATGTACGTAAAAGTAGATGGGAAAAGCATCCATGAACTGGTAATGATGCCTGTTTCGGAACTTGCCGGATTTTTCGACAACATTTCGCTCAACAAACACCAGCAGCAAGTAGCCAAACGACTGATGATTGAGATCACATCGCGTCTTCATTTTCTGCTCAACGTCGGCCTTGGATATCTGACTCTCAATCGGCTCTCTGCCACTCTTTCGGGTGGTGAAAGTCAACGCATCAACCTGGCCACTTCACTGGGCAGCAGTCTGGTGGGTTCACTTTACATACTTGACGAACCAAGCATCGGGTTACATCCCCGCGATACCCATATGCTGATTGATGTTCTGAAACACCTGAAAAGTCTGGGTAATACCGTTATTGTTGTAGAGCACGATGAAGAGATCATTCGTGCCGGAGATGAGATCATCGATATTGGCCCCAGAGCTGGTCAGCACGGTGGTGAAGTGGTTTTCAAGGGTAACTTCAGAGAACTGGCAGCCACACCGGACAGTCTTACTACCCAATATCTGAATGGCACCCGCAAAATCGAAATCCCATCTTCCAGACGCCCATGGAATAATGCCATTGAAATCATCGGGGCCCGGGAAAACAATCTCAAAAACCTGTCACTGAAGTTTCCCCTCAATGTGCTTCACGTCATTACCGGCGTTAGCGGATCAGGCAAATCTTCACTTGTAAAGAAAGTTCTTTATCCCGCCCTCAAAAAAATAAAAGGCGGATACGCTGATGTTACGGGAGATTTTGATCTTATTAAAGGTGATGCTGATGCTCTTTCGGACGTGGAATTTATTGATCAAAATCCCATTGGAAAATCATCGCGATCCAATCCGGCCACTTATCTCAAAGCTTATGACGAGATCAGGAAATTAATGTCCGACCTGCAATCCGCCAAAATCATCGGATTGAAACCGGCACATTTTTCTTTCAACGTAGATGGGGGACGCTGTGAGGAATGCCTGGGCGAAGGAACGATAAAGATTGAGATGCAGTTTATGGCCGACATTGTCCTCACCTGTGAAAATTGCCAGGGAAAACGATTCAAACCAGAAATACTGGAAATCCGGTTTCGCAGAAAAAACATCCACGATATTCTGGAAATGACCGTAAATCAGAGTATAGATTTTTTTAGTGAATCGGAAGGAAATACCGAAAAACGCATTGTTAATAAATTGAAACCTTTGGCTGCTGTAGGACTGGGATATGTACGGCTGGGACAGCCATCCAGCACATTGAGTGGTGGTGAAAGCCAGCGAATAAAACTGGCATCATTTCTGGCTTTGGAAAAAACAGATCCGACGCTTTTCATTTTTGATGAACCAACTACCGGTTTGCATTTCCATGACATCAAAAAACTATTAAAAGCCTTTGAGGCCCTTATCGAAAAAGGACACAGTGTTTTGGTCGTAGAGCATAATATGGAAATCATAAAATCGGCCGACTGGATTACAGATCTGGGGCCTGAAGGAGGAAACGAAGGCGGACAACTGGTTTTTGCAGGTAAACCTGAAGATCTGGTGAAATTCGGGGAAGGCCATACCGGAAAATTTCTTGCGCCCTATCTGCCTTCAAAAGACAGTTAGATTTTCAGATGTTATTCCAAGACGCGGTGGCATGTCCGGTTTCCAGGTCTGCCTGGCGGCAAATGGAAAATGAGGCTTGTTGTACAAACAAATATTCGTTTATATTATTGGTTACCATTTTAGAACACGGCATACAAGTCGGCGAATACCATCCGGAAATGATAATCACTCTCTTAGGATGCCAAAAAGAATAGCGACGCAACCCCCTACTGATGTTTCGGGAGCCTCATCCTCCAGAACAATGACTTCCAGAGACAAAGTCCGGGTCGCTTGCACGTCAAAATCCCACGTAGAACTAAAATCGTGGGATGCATTATCAAATAATGTTTTGCCGCCCGACTCATCAATAAGTCTGTACCTGATGTCAGGTAGATCCGGAACACCCTTGACCACTAAACGATATTTCTGTCCCTCAAAGAAAGTTTTCCGGAGAACAATAGTTTCGCCTTCACCCAAAATAGTAGCGTTATAGTTACCATCGTGTAAATAAGGAGCAAGATCGGGCCTGGCAATTGCGCGTGCAAAACTGGTGCATTGGGCATTTCCTGAAGCAGAAAACAACATCAGGACCAAAAATAAAAGCCCCGACAGAATTCTGCCATTAATATTAAAATACACTGTTATTATTTTTCTGCTGGCCATATTACAGTGTTCAGGAGATAAATCCAGCCCTCAACTCTTCAACCTTTTCACACAATCTCTTATAATCGTCAGAAGATATTTCAATCTCACTTTGGGCTCTGATGGTGGTAACTCGTTGCGCAGTATCCGTAAGAGAAACAACATCCGAAGTATTAACAATGGTTACCCGGTCAAACACAGATTCAAGTTCCCGGAGGCTATCAATCAACCCGGCTATTTCAGGCATTTCGCTATATGATTCCATCATATTCAGCAGAGTAACTAAGGAAAGCTTCTGATATAATATGCGGTCCACCAGCTTTTCATGATTATGTATATTACTATCTGTAAGTGTTGTAGCCAGATAAAGACCTTCCACCCATCCGCCGGTAAGAACCATTACCGAAATGGCAGCCCTGTTATTCTCAGAAAGGTATGCATTGGAATTCATATAGGTTTCCGAGATGATGTCCATGACCACGTCCCGGTTGTTCATGTTTTCTTCCAGTTTTTTTAATGTCTCCTCATCAATAGCTCCGGTAATCCCGAGTTCTTCAGCCAACTTTCGTGCAACACCCATATATTCAATGGTTGTCTGCGATTGGTCAAATAAACTGGAATAACTCAGGTCTGCACTATAAACACCAAGATTCAATGCCATTTTCATGTTGGTGGTATAGCGTGAGACATTTCCCACCGGATTTAAAATTCCGGAGTTAAAACTTGCACCCGCCTTTT
>JBEPWN010000143.1:0-6836 GCA_041642395.1 Marinilabilia sp.
GTGGAACCTTTACCCCGGCGGAAAGGAAAATTGGACGTTGCAAAAGCATCTCCGGATGAAACACCACCATGATCAGAAGTAAAGATGACAATGGTGTTATCATCCAGACCCAATTCATCAAGTCCGTTTAAAACGTGTCCAACAGCATCGTCCATGGCTTCAACAAGTCCGGCATAAACAGGGTTGTCCTGAAAGAGTCGGATGGGCAAATACTTATCCATCATGAAACCAGATTCTGCAATACCCATTTCTTCAGCTTTATCCCGATATTTCTGCCACTTTCCCTGTGTTGTTTGAATGGGCCCGTGTACCGCGTAAAAAGACAGGAAAGCAAAGACAGGTTGTCCTGTTTCATTAGGGTTGTGACGGTTTAAAAAATCCACCGTTTCATCGGCCAGTCGCATGGAGAGGTTTTCTCCCGGCTGGCGGTTTTCCAAATTAGGATTCTTGTACGGGTCAAAATAACCACCAATGGGAGATCCACTATGCCACCCGCCAACATTAATATCGAATCCATGATCTTCCGGCCAGGAGCCTTCACGTCCCAGGTGCCATTTCCCGGAAAAGAAAGTTTTGTATCCGGCATCCCTCATGGCCTCTGCCCAGGTATAATTACCGGAAGGAAGCTGGTGAATATAATCCGGTGGCAGTAATTGGGTATGACGTCCCTGTTTACGCCACTCTTCGCCACTTCGGGCACCTATCCATTCGGTAATGCCATGACGGGGGGCAAACTGACCGTTCATAATACTTGCCCGGGCAGGACTGCAAACCGGAGCTGTGGCGTAGCCATGCTCAAAAGCCATGGACTCTCCGGCAAGACGGTCAATATTCGGTGTTTCATAATACTCACTCCCGTTAACACTTAAATCGTAATAACCCAGATCATCGGCAATAATGAACAGTACATTAGGCTTTACCGTTTCCTTATCTTTATTCGAAGCCAAAAGAAAAGATGGTAAAAGCAACATTAAAAAAAAACGGTATTTAAAATTCATAGGTCATATTTATTATGAGGGTGTCTAAAAAGTCTGTATCTCTGTTATCCTAAACACAGCGAAGGATCTCAATACACTAATAATTAGTTTCTTCACTCCGTTACCAATGACAGATTTTTGTAATAAGCAAGAAATCAGTAAAATAATAGTTGACCCCCTTTCGGGGATCCGGTCCCATTTGTTCAGCTTACCCCGGGTCGATAACCCGGGGTTATTTAAGTTTGCCCCCTTCGGGGACGCGCCAATTCTGTCATTAACGCATTATGCCTCAACTTTTTGAGGTGGTCACTACCAATGACAGATTTTTGTAACAAACAAAAATTCAGGTAGTTAATAGTTGGCCCCCTTCGGGGACCTGATTTATTTTGCCCAGGCTACCCCGGGTCGGTAACCCGGGGTTATTCAAATTTGCCCCCTACGGGGACGAACCACATCTGTCATATTCTCATTATTCCCCAAAATTTTATTGGGGTAGGCACTCAGAATGACAAAAAACGTTGAATTTTTGACCTTTTAGACAACCTCTGTTTTCAACCTGCTTTATTCCCTGATCATTACTCGTTTTCACAGTCCACACCTGTCATTAACACTTTTGAGAAATCCTGTGATAAATTAAAGCCAGGTATTAAAACTCAATAGTCCGTTAAACTTTCTCTAATACCTGTTAATCATTTCTTTAAGTTTAAGCGAAGGTTTTTGTTAATATCCGGAAAATCAATGCCATACGACTTGTCTAACCTCTAGCTTCTAAAAATCTAACGATCTATTGAAAACTCACTTTTAATGTTTTGCAGGAGCTCCCGCAATTCTTTCAACTTAGCCGGATTTTGTTCTGCCAGGTTATTTGTTTCTTTTGGATCAACATCCAGATCAAACAAGTATTCAGTAGTGTCCGGTTTTTCAATTTGAAGGCTGTGCTCATCCCCCAGGTTGTGACGATTATAGCCAAAACCTGATCTTTCGCCGGCTTCAATATATTTCCATTTGCCTTTACGTAATCCAAGTCCGTCACTGGAGTGTTGCACAATATGCTCCCGGCCTTTTTCATTTTCTCCCAGCAGTGCCGGCAGTACATCACGCCCATCGAATTGGCCGTCTTTGGGAAGATCTCCTCCCACCAATGCTGTAAGCGAAGCAAGAAAATCGACCTGACTAATTAACGCATCTGAAACCTGACCACCCTCAATTCCACGGGGCCAGTGGGCAATCGTCGGGACCCTTGTTCCACCTTCATAGGCAATATATTTCCCACCACGGAACCCATTAGCGGGGTCATGCCCGTTATGATCTTCAAGTGACCCGTCATAATAACCATCAAAGAAAACCGGCCCGTTATCACTGGTAAGTATGATAAGGGTATTATCAAATTGATTCGTTTTCTTTAGATACTGCATCATCTGACCAACAATCCAGTCAAATTCCACAATGACATCACCTCTGAGTCCGCAACCACTTGAACCAATAAACCGTTCATTAGGAATTCTCGGCACATGAGGCTGGGGCATGGACAAATAAAGAAAGAAAGGTTTATCTCCTGTCTCCGACATAAATGCCCGTGCCTTTTCATTAAACAGGTCGGTCATATTTTCATCGTTCCACCAGGCCGATTGTCCTCCGGCCATGTGTCCAATGCGACTCACACCATTAACAATAGTTCCGGAGTGCTGAACATCCGCTTTATAGCGTAACTGCTCCGGATGGGTTAGTCCGGTGGGAAGATCTCCCACAAGAGGTTGCAATGCACCCTGATTATCCTTTCCAAACTGTTCTTCCTGAAAGGCATGGTGACTCTCATCGGGATAACGCACCTGTAACGGTTCATCATCGGGATCCAGATTATAAACATGATGGCCATCCACATAAACAGTGGGCACACGGTCATTGGTAACGGGCATCAAAAACGATTCATCAAAACCCACTTCAAGCGGACCTGGTTTCACTTCCCCGTTCCAGTTCTGCCCCTGAATGCTGTCTCCCAATCCAAGATGCCACTTGCCAACGATACCTGTGCGATAACCATTTTGTCTCAAAACGCCGGGAAGAGTAGTCATACCGGGCCTTATGCAGATAGGATCCTCAGCAGACAGAATTACTGCACTTTCTTCACGAAAAGGATATTGACCTGTCAGTAGAGAATACCTGCTGGGTGTGCACATGGCACTTGTAGCATAAGCATTCGTGAACCGAATGCCATCCTCTGCCAAGGCGTCTACATTGGGGGTTTTAATCAGCTCGGAACCATAGGCCCCAACATCCCCAAGGCCCAGATCATCAGCATAAATAATCAGAATATCAGGTCTTTGAGCTACATCCTTGTCTTTTACAGTCTGACAACCGGAAAAAACAAGGACTGAAATGACCAGGAACAAAATAAATCTTTTCATAGCATATAGTTTTTAACCCACCTGAATAATTCACAAATTCTCTATTTCGAGAATTCATAAATTATTCAGGTTAATAAGACTTACTTCAAAGGTCTGATAACAAATCCATATTCATAAGACTTATCTGTAAGGCGATACTGTTCATGTGTTGTTGCCCCCCAGCTGTTATCACCTCCAACACCCATCTGCTTCAGGTCAACATCCACGGATGTCAGATCGCGGGGATTTACATCGTCGAGGTGACGCTGAACAGGCCGCTCTTCACCCTCTTTCCACCTACCATCTGTTCTTTTCAGCGATTCAAAATCCTCCAGAATGTTATGATGTGCAGAAACCTCAAGGAGTTGTTTACCTTCAAACATAAGTCCGTGCCCTGCTTTATTGGTAATGCTCATCCAGCGAACATCGGTTTTGTTGCCATTCTCCTGTGGTCTAAGATAAGGATAATACTGATCCGCAACGCTGCCACCATATACGTCCACAAACGCACTGTTCTTGCGATCCTGATAAGATTCATGGGGACCACGCCCCAGCCAGCTCATCTGATCAAACTCACGCGGCATATGCAGGGTCATACCCATGCGGGGAATCTCCGGCAGATTTTGCCCGGTCATCTTGAATTGATTGTTAATTTCGACCTCCTTATTGGCTTTAACCAAATAGGTACTGGTATAATCTCCTATTTTACTCATTTCTTCATCCCTCAAATCAAAATAGAAGGTCAGCATAATTTCATCACTTCCCCGCTCTTCAATATCAACCCGGTTCACATCCCTGGTCTCTCCGGCATCACGCCATATATTTGACCGGTCGGGCATGCCATTTCCAAAATCATTATCGGTTGGGGCACGCCAGAAGGAAGGTTCGGGGCCTTTTTTCAGCAATTGCTTTCCATCAGACAAAAAGCTGATCATTTCACCTCTTTCGAGGTCGAATGCCAATTCAAAGGATTCACCTTTTATTGTCAATTCATCTCCATTCTTTTCGTGACTTAATACACCAGACTCTCCTGTTTCTTTTGTCGCGGATAGATATACCGGTAACTGAAATTGTTCTGCAGCAAGCCTTGTTCCGGCCGGCACAAGTCCGTCATCTTGTTTAAGTCTGGCATAAACATTAAGAAAGTATTCCGTTCCCGGTTCCGGTTCAAAGGCCATATCAACCGCAATATCTTTCACCTCTCCGGGAAGGAGGACGAGATTATCAAAATTACCTGATGACACAGTTTTTCCTTCACCTTGTATGTTCCATTCAAAATCAAACCGATCTGTATTCAGAAAAGCATATCTGTTTTCGATGCCAATAATACCTTTATCGAGATCCACCGGACGGAATCGAATATGCTGGTATACTTTTTTCACCTCTTCCAGAGCAGGATGAGGCTCTCTGACAGGATTTACCAGACCGTTGAGGCAAAAATTACCATCCGAGGGCACTGTATCGGGGCCAAAATCACCGCCATAAGCCCAGTATTCTTCACCTTCCTCATTTTCTGTAAGCAGACCCTGATCGACCCAGTCCCAGATAAATCCACCCTGCATCATTTCATGAGATTCGATCACGTCCCAGTAATCCTGCAAATTACCGACACTATTGCCCATGGCATGTGCATATTCACACTGAATCAATGGTTTGCTCCCATCTTCCTGTGCATAACGCTCCATTCGATTGATTAGCGCATACATGGGAGCAAATATATCGGTATTACGGCCACCGTGTGCCTGCTCATATTGCACAGGACGGGTATCGTCCACTGATTTAAGGTAATCATAGGTGGCATTAAAATTGATGCCATTGCCTGCTTCATTGCCCAGGGACCAGATAATGACAGAAGGTTGGTTTTTCGTACGCTCGAACATGTTACGCGTTCGGTAAAGGTGGGAATCCATCCAGAGGGAATCTTTAGCCAGGGACTCTTCCCCATAGCCTATTCCGTGAGATTCAATGTTTGCTTCATCAATCACATACAGTCCATATCGATTACACAGTTCGTACCAACGGGCTGGTTGAGGATAGTGAGAATTACGCACAGCATTGATGTTGTGGCTTTTCATTACCTCAATGTCCTTAAGCATCGTTTCTTCATCGACTACATGTCCGTTAACATCATGGTGTTCATGAAGATTTACGCCTTTGAGATAAACATATTCTCCGTTTACAAGAAGGGTATTTCCTTTTACCTCAACAGTGCGGAAACCGACATCCTGGCGAATAACCTCCAGCGTTGCCCCGTTCTGGTCTCTTACAACCATTAACAGCTCATAAAGATTTGGAACTTCAGCGGACCAAAGTTTTACATCAGGAAATTCCGAATTGTAGCTAAATGTTTTACTGGTCACCTCGCGGGTCGTATTCATGAGTTCACGGGAACCATTTGAAAGCATAATCTCCAGCTCAACAGGGTTGGATTCACTGGCATTCAGGACTTCGGTTTCCAGTTGCAATAAACCTGTCTTGTAATCATCGGCCAATCCGCCATTAACCCGAAAATCGCGTATATGTTGTTGGTCACGGGCCATCAGAAAAACATCACGGGTAATACCTCCCAAACGCCAGAAGTCCTGATCTTCAAGATAACTGCCATCGCTCCATTTATATATTTCCACGGCCAGCGTGTTTTCGCCGGGTTTCAGGTATTGGGTGATGTTAAATTCCGCGGGTGTTTTGCTATCCTGACTGTAGCCCACTTTCTGCTCGTTCACCCACACATACATGGCAGAACTCACCGCCCCGAAGTGCAGAAATATCTCTTTTCCATCCCAGTCACCGGGAATATCAAAAGAACGTTTGTATGAAGCTACCGGATTGTAATTATCCTGAATAACCGGGGGATTCATGACAAATGGATAACCAATATTCACATAAATAGGATACGTGTGACCATGCATTTCATAATTCGCTGGTACAGGAATGGTGCCCCACTCCCGTGCATCGAAATCGTCTTTATAAAAATAGGCCGGACGTTCGGATGGGTTCTGAGACAGATGAAACAACCATTCCCCATTGAGGGATTTTAACAGGGAAGAAGCCCATTTATTGTCGGCATCAACTTCCGAAACATCACCAAATGGTACAAACCAGGAACGGGGTGTCTCTTTGTTAATTTCACGTACATTAGGGTTTTCCCAGTCGGGAGGCGTTTTTTCCTCAAAAGGGACATCGCTGTAATCATTATAGGATGAGCAACCAAAAATTAAAAGACTCATCAATCCAATATAAAACAATCTTTTTATCATAGCTATAAAATTTAGTCAATATTTATTGTCACTAACGACGCGCTGGAACTTGTTTTTGAGATTTATACCGATTTAACTGTCCCGGATTTTTAACCCTTACTTCACGATTGTGATAATAATCCTCATGAATCATCCAGGTAACGGTATCCCACTCATGCCCTTCTGTCCAGAGAGGCTCCATCAATTGATCTTCCCACTGGCCAATCTGCTCTTTAAGC
>JBEPWN010000144.1:0-6796 GCA_041642395.1 Marinilabilia sp.
ACAATATCGTTGTCAGATAAAAAATCAGAGGCAAGGTAACGAGACTAAGCACAGTGGTAAGAAATACATTCTCTGAAGCTTTATCATCAGCCGCTCCATAATTTTTAGCCATAATCACGATCATACTCATACAAGGCATGGCCGTTTCAAGAACAATGATGGTTTTGGCCATTGAGCCAAGTTCTATACCAAATTGACGGATGCTGACATTGATGATCAATAAAAGAACAACCGGGACGAGCACCAGCTTGTTCAGACTCAGGGCATATATGTCGAACCGTGTTAGAATGCCCCTGATGTTGGTGCCGGTTAGTGTAGCCCCGATATACAACAATGCAAGCGGTCCGGTGGTACGACCAATGCTTTTCATCGGATCGCCAATGATATCAGGAATATGTACCTGAATGAAAAACATCGATAATCCGACCACAAAAGCCACGGTATTAGGATTGAGAAGATTTTTAAACCTGTCGCGCAACGACACCTCCTTTTGCCTTTTGAGCCGGAACACCGCATATGTCCACTGCACAAAACTTGAAACCATATAATAAACCGAAGCATACAAAAGAGCCTCTTCCTGGGGATATAATGCAACAATCAGCGGGAAACCCAAAAACACAATATTTCCAAACATGGTATGCAGCTCGTGTATGACTGCTGTTTTCTCGGGCAACCGGAATAAAACAGCCGTATATTTTCCCGCAAAGCGCATCAGCACGAAAGAAAAAACAGAGAAAACAATCACCCAAAACCCGTTGATGAGTATTTCGTGGCTCATTTCCATCCCTGACAAAGTGGTGAGAATAAGCAATGGCAGGGTAATATTAAATACCAGCCGCGATATGGATGATTTTACATCTTCGTTTATCACCTTAACCCAGCTACCTATGGCACCGGCAAGCACCATGATTCCGGCAATGATGATCTGTTCTACGATTACCTGTGATTGCATGTTTATTATAGGTTCTTGATTTCAATACTCCGTTAAACTTTTGCAAGTGTCTTATAATAAATGCTTTAAAAAACAACAATGCATGTTTATCAATACTCCGTTAAACTTTTGCAAGCCATTGATAATAAATAGTTTGAAAAACAACAAAAAATAACATCACCTTATTGATAATAAAAGCTTTGCGTCTTTGTGTCTCTGCGTTTAAGCTTTTTTTAACGGACTATTGTGATTAAAGAGAACAAAAGTAATGATTTTTGGGCATGGCCGTCAATGCCAGCTGGGAAGTCTTTAGCAATTCTAATTCACAAGTAATTATTTCACCTTCGATTTACAAGCCACAAAAGAGATCGCTGAATGATTACAATCTATTCATCTTCCAATGTCAAAGTGACCAATACCGGCATATGATCCGAAGCATTATTTTTAATCACCTCCACATCCTTTATTCGCCAGGAAGTATTTTTCGATAAAAAGATATAATCTATCCTCTGGGCCGGAGCATGAAACGGAATGGTATTCTCAGGATTTCCTTTAACTTTTGCGGCATCGTCAAAACACTTTTTTAAGATTTTGTAAGGCTTTGTTTCCGGAGTGAAATTAAAATCGCCACCGAGAATTACGGCTGCATCCTGCTGTTTGTAGATTTTGTGAATGGCCTTGACCTGGGCAATTCTGTTTTTGTCAAATTCATGACACAAATGTGTTCCTCCAAAAATAATCTTTTCACCATCGGGCAAATGATATTCCACCTGAATAAGTGCACGACCTTCGCCGCCTTCAGGAGTGGGAAGGGCATATACCTTAGAACATAATTCATCCCTGGTCAATATTCCTTCTCCATAGCCTCCATTACTAAAATCGATGGCTTTTCCAAAATAACCATACATTCCGGTCAATTCGGCCAGTTTCTCAACTTGGTTGACAGGAGTTCCGTTGTTTAGTCCAGCCGAACGATTGGTCATACTATCGACCTCCTGCAGTGCCACAAAATCGGGTTTGTATTCATTGATTACACGAGCTACTTCCTCCAGATTACTTCTACCACGGTCATAATTTTGCTCTCCATGATAGATATTAAATGTCATCACTTTCAGGTCCTGCGCAGTACAGTATTTTCCGACAATAAGCCCTATCAGGCATAAAATAATAACAGACTTAATTTTCATTATTTTCACGTTTAGTTTTTAATCTTCACCAACTTTATTGTTCTGAGCAGGTTTGCATTCTTAAACAAAGCAATCTGAAGAAGAATATAGCGTGAGAAGAAAACAAACATGCCTTTTAACAGTAGAGCGTTAGATTTTTAGAGATAAGATTTAAGATGAATAGTATCCCGACGCTTCGGGATTGATAATCTGTTTATTGACACAATACTCCGTTAAAGTTTTGTAAGCGCCTAACAAACAGCTATTTGTCAATAAACGAACGTTAATCGCAACTCTCTGATAATAAATACTTTGCGTCTTTGCATCTCTGCGTTTAGCCTTTTTTTAACGAACTATTGTTGACACAAACAACCCATAAATATTAAGTCCGTAAATATCAGTTTATTACAAAAACTTGACGAACAATTGTTTTTAACACACTGCGATTTTTTATTTCAAAAAGATTTCAATAACAGGAATTTCAACATCCGGTTTATTAATCGGCAAGCGCAAATTCAAATCATTTTCTGTCGCTACACTTCCCTGCATATGATGACCATATGGCGCAGTGATCCTGATTTCAGATGCATCATGAAGGAACTGGGCATATTCGATCTTTCCTTTATATCCGGGTAATCTGAAATTGGTCAGCGGATAATCGAGCAAATGAATATACAGACGATTGGTTTCAGGATTATAGGTTAACTCGGAATGCCCGGGAACTTCAAATTCCTCGGGGGCCTGAGTGCAACCATAAATGGAACGACTGTTAAACTTCATCCACTCCCCCATTCCGGCCAATGCTTCATCGGCCCGATGGTCGAAAGTACCCCGTGCTGTTGGGCCTACATTTAATAACAGGTTACCGCCTTTACTAACCGACTCTATGAGCAGGACCAGAAGCTGCTTATTGTTTTTCCAGGTATACTCATCGCGGTAATAGCCCCACGAACCGGAAAATGTCTGGCAGGTTTCCCAGGGAATTTTTTTGCCACCCACCTCGGGCCAGCTTTGCACCTTGAATTGTTCGGGGGTAGTAAAATCCCAACCTCCCTGGTAATCCTTCAAATCGAGTCGATCATTCACGATAATTTCTGGTTGTAATTCTCTAACCATTTTTATCAGTTCCTCTGAGCCCCAGTCTTCCCGGCCTTTTCCAAACTCTCCGGGGAACGAATAATCAAGCCAGAGAATATCAACTTCTCCGTATTGGGTCAAAATTTCCCGTACCTGGTTTTTCAGGTATTCACGATAAATCGCCATGTCCCGATCTTTGTTTAGTTTCTCGTACTCTTCCCCGGTGCGGGCACTTTGCGGGTGAACCCGGTCAATGGTGTATTCCGGATGATGCCAGTCAATCAGTGAATAATAAAATCCGATTCCAAGCCCTTCTGCCCGGAAAGCATCGACCCATTCCTTAATGATATCTTTTCCGTAAGGTGTGTTCATGACTTCATAATCGGTATAATCCGAGTCGAACATGCAAAACCCTTCGTGATGCTTGGTGGTAATCACAGCATACTTCATTCCAGCAGCTTTTGCTTTTTGGGCCCATTCAACCGGATCAAACAAATCGGGATTAAAAATCTCAAAATACTTTTGATATTCTTCATCTGAAATTCGTTCATTCTTTTTCACCCATTCATGGCGGGCAGCCTGGGCGTATAATCCCCAATGAATAAACATTCCGAAACGGGCTTCGGTCCACCATTGAAGCCGTTCGGTTTTTTCTTCTTCGGTTTCATTCCAGATTTTTTGCTGGGAATAAGAATTGACAGCTATTACAACAGTCAATAAAACAAGTAACAATACGTTTTTCATATTAATTTACTTTTTAAGCGATTCTTTGGCTTTGGCTAAAAAATCAGGCAAACCCAAAGCTAAATATTTTTTTTGCAAGTTTTAATAACAATAGACTGTTAGATTTTTAGATTTAAGATTATTCGTATGATGCTTATAGTATGTTTATTAACTAAAACAACCCGCAAATTTTAGGTGGTTCAACCTAAAATTATTACAAAAGTTTAACGGACTATTGAATAACTAAAATTGCTATTAATCCTTTACAAAGAGTCCCTTTTTTTTATAAAGCCATAGAAAGCAATCAAGCTTAATCTCTGAAAAACCCTATATTTTGTAATAAAGTAGAGTTCTCAACTCAATAGTCCGTTAAAAAAAAGCTTAAACGCAAAGACGCAAAGTTTTTATTATCAAAGAGTTGAAGTAATTCATTGTTATTTTTCAAACCATTTATTATTAGGCACTTGCAAAAGTTTAACGGAGTATTGCAACTATTACCATTATTCAAAAATTTTCTATTACAATGTCCAACTATCGGCAAAAAATAACAGCTGAACTTCTATGACAATCTGACAACAAGGTAAAAGATTAAAAATTAATAGTTTTATCTGCTTCAGCTTGAATAGAAAAAGACAATTTTCGCTGCTGAGATGTTTTAACGGCAAAAATTACAAGAAAACCAGAATCAGAATCTTTAATCCTCTCCAAAACAGCTCCTTCCGTTTCAGGAGTAATTATGATATTGTCTTTATCGACCTGACTCAAATCAGGAATAAATATTTTGGTAGAAGCATGTATTTCAGGATTTTCCAACCACAAGCATAAAAAACTGCCCGTTTCTTCTTCATAGCTGTATTTTAACAATTTACCGGAAACATTCATTGGATAAGGCCTTACTAAAGCTTCGTGAAAATAAGAATGATTTTCAATGCCTGGATAATAGGCCCAATATGTATTGCAAAAGTCTCTGAATCATAATCTCCAATATAATTTTCTTCCGGGTTTTTATTCACTAAATTAATGCCATTCAATAGTATTTGCCTGCCCTTACCTTCAATAAAACGAGTCCCGTCGATGGAAACATTGCTTTTCTTAACAATACCATCATTTTCATCAGATGATTTAATCTGACATGAGTGGAAAACCAGCAAAAAAATGGTTCCCAGCAATAATTTCAAAAAATAATTAAACATCTTTTCAGGAAAACTAAGAGACATGCAAAATGCCTATTTTTTTTAACAAAAAACACTTTTACCTATCTTATTCACAAATTATCTATTACGATGTCCAACTAAAAATTCCTCTTTCAGCAGAAAAAAGCGTCAGATAAATCATGCCTGATTTTGACATAAAATAACAAAAGGCCAGCAATCCCCTTTAAAAGGAGAATGCCGGTCGATACAAATAGTAATGAAACCTGAACAACAAAGAGTTTTATTAGTCTAAATTTTACAAGAAACATTGAATTTATAAACACCAATCATTTCGAATGGTTAGAATAAGTAACCTCAAGATAATTGTTTAATGATTGTTCAATTAATGGCACCAAGGTAAAAGTATAAGAATATGTATTCTCAGGACTAAGCATATAACGTTCCAATGGCTTGGCACCCCAGCTGTTAATGCCAGCGACACCTCTTTGTCCATAATCGAGATTCCACCGCACGAAGTCACGCTCCAAAACATTCCCGATATGCTTATTTTCTTCATGTACGGGACCATACTCAAACCCTTCGCGGGCATCAAAATCTGAGGTCAGAAAAGGCAACCATCTCTTTTAATCACAAACGCTTAACGGCCTATTGACCATAAAGACCACCTTAAGATTCGGCAGCTCTTCGCTTTTCCAGTTCGGCGATCACCTCAACCATTTTTTTGTCGCTCAGTTTATAGAAAATCATAAAACCACCGGAAATTAGTGCACCCGCCGCCGGCACGAAGCTCATCATATATTTAATTCCTTCGATGGTACCGGGACTCTGCTGTACATTGGCCTCAAACCCAAAAAATGCCAGTAACCATAATGTAATGGATCCTCCAAGTGTCCATCCAAGCTTTTGGGACATGCTGGATGCAGAGAAAACCAGGCCTGTTGCCCGTCTTCCCGTCTTGTATTGCGAATAATCAGCAGCATCGGCGTACATCGACCACATAAGAGGGAAAATAATACCGGCACAGAAACTGATCAGAGCCTGAAGCAGATAAATATAGAAGTAATTATCCCTGTCGCTGAAATAGAATAAAATACTTAAAAATGACGCCATAAACATGGCATACATATATGTTTTGCGCTTCCCGATAAAGGCAGAAACCGGTTTTGCCATGATTACCCCCACCATATTTGCAGCCTGTCCCAGAAAAAGATAAAGCGTACTATAAGCAAAAGTAGCTGAAGAAATAGAGAGTGCAGTTTCATCAATTACATAATACTTAAAGTAATACATTGCCACACCATCCCGGATGGAATTAAAGATAAGCGTCATTACACCTGCACCAAGAATTACAAACCATGGAGTGTTTCCGAGAAGATTCTTAAAATCCTCCTTCAAACTGCTTTTTTGATCTTTAGGTGGCTTAATGCGCTCACGGGTCCATGAAAAAGTCATCAGAAAAAACCCAATGGCAATGACCCCGATTACGGTCATAGTCAATTGGTAAGAAATTTCTATGCCGACACCCGTCACATTATTAAAAAAATCGACCGTTGGTTGAAAAATAGCCACCACCAGCAAACTCCCGGCAAAAGCAAATACCATACGATAGGATGCAAAACTGGTACGTTCATTTGAATTGGCGGTCATCACTCCAAGTAAACTGGCGTAGGGAACATTAATGGCTGTATAGGCCATCATCATAAGGGTATAAGAAATATAGGCATAAATAATTTTGCCATTCACAC
>JBEPWN010000145.1:0-6654 GCA_041642395.1 Marinilabilia sp.
CACAAAAGTTAGGAGCAGATGGCTTGGTGTTAAGTTCTGTGGGAGATGATGAATATGGAAAAGAAATTCTTGAATTATTAAACACAAAGAATCTACCGTCAGAGCTTATTCAAATTACTAACAGACCCACCGGGACCGTTGATGTTATTTTAAACAAAAATGGTATTCCCCAATATACGATCCATGAAGATGTGGCATGGGACTTTATTCAGTTTAATGAGCAGGTTTTGAAAAATGTAACTGAGGCCGATATTGTTTGTTTCGGGAGTTTAGCCCAACGAAATAAGATGTCCCGGATGACAATAGAACAGGTCATCAACAATTGTGACCCTCAAAGTTTGGTTGTTTTTGACATTAACCTTCGTCAAGAATACTACAGCTTAGAAGTGGTTGAAAAAGCGCTTCAGTTGTGCAATGTTTTAAAGTTAAATGAGGAAGAGTTACCGGTCGTGAGTAGGTTATTAGGATTGTCTGCAAGTAACGAAGAAGATCAAATTCAGCAATTAATTGAAAGATATAATTTGAAATTGGTCGCTTTTACTAAAGGAGAATCGGGCAGCTTGTTGGTAACTCCTGATGAGAGGAGCTCTTTACCAACCCCTCGCGTGGAAGTGAAAGATACTGTAGGAGCGGGGGATTCTTTTACTGCATCCATGGTGATTGGGTTTGCCAACGGTGAAACCTTGGAACAATTACACAGAAATGCAGTGGAGTTATCAGCGTTTGTCTGTACCCAGGATGGGGCGATGCCAGAATATTAATTAAGAAAATAATTAATTAAAAGTAACACTTATGAACAAGATAGGAATTAATACCCAGGTTGAGTCGATTGATCCGACAACGGTTCCACAAATTGAATTAATAGATGGAACCCTTATGCCTCAAGCATCGATGGGGACATTTCACTCTGATAATCCTGATCTTATAGAGGCGATGGAAGATATTATTGTTGAAGCTATTCGATTGGGGTATAGGCATCTTGATTGTGCTACAGCTTATCAGAATGAGGAAGTTGTTGGCCGGGCCATCGCAAAAGCCGTAAAAAAAGGATATGTAAAAAGAGAAGAGCTTTTTGTGCTAACAAAGCTTTGGAATAAGAACATGAAACCAGAAGAAGTGATTCCTGCCTGTGATGAATCTATGCGAAAGTTAGGGGTTGATTATTTGGATATGTATTTGGTGCACTGGCCCTGGCCTAACTTCCATGAACCGGGTGCTTCTGGTAATTCCGTGAACGAACAGGCTGTGCCCTATATTCATGAAATGTTCATGGAAGTATGGGAGAAAATGACAGCGCTTAAGAAAAGTGGTAAGGTTAAAAACATTGGAACTTCGAACCAGACTCAAAAAACCATGAAGCTTTTGTTGAGAGATACCAATGATTTTAACCGGCCTGTCTATAACCAGATGGAGTTGCACCCCCTGTTTCAGCAAAAAGAGTTGGTTAAATATTTAATTAAAAATCATGTTGTTCCTTCAGGTTATATGTCATTAGGTTCACCTCGCAGGCCCGGTCGTGACCGTTTTCCTGAGCATCAGGCTGACATGCAACATCCGGTTATACAACAAATTGCTCAAGAGACCGGTTTGACGCCTCCGCAGGTGTGCCTGGCCTGGGCCCATCAAAGGGAACACCACGGAGTAGGTTATGTTTCGATGGCTGAACGCTCGGAATGGATAAAATCCAATCTTGAAACAGCCACTCAAGATTTGCTCAATAAGGAGCAGTTTGAAGCCATTGATGGTGATGGCACAGAAGAGCATCCCGGAATAAATTCCAATAACCGTTTGATATGGGGACAAGTGTTTTTGTGGCCCGAGGCACGTCTATTAGGACATCCCAGGTATGTGCTTTGGGACGATAATCAAATTTTTGAGACAAGGGATGATTATCAAAAATTTAAAGAAGCAACCACTGATTTTTATGATGTGTGGCAGCAAACCGCTGTGGATTTACAATTGGAATAACAGCATCTATTCACACAGTTAGAATATAATTAACTATTGACTTTTAATACTGTTGAATTTAAGCTTTTTCAACCAAAACTGTTTATTATGAAAAAGAAAAAATTGTTAACAAGTTTGTTTCTCGGACTTGGATTGCTTACTGCAATAACCTCTTGTCGAGAATCATTTGATGAGAATTTCCCGGATGTGGAAATTTTGAACAATGCGCCTAGTTTAACTGGAGAAATTGACACGGTTTCCCTTACTTTAGGGTTTTCTGAGTCAACTCTTGATCTCGCAGCATATGTAGTCGATGCTGAAGACGATCCGCTTACAGTTGCTGCCACTAGTAGTGATGAATCAATAGTGAAGGTAACTGCAAACGGGGCTATTCTCACTTTTGAAGAAGGTGGAAGTATGGGAGTAGCAACAATTTCAGCTACATTAACCGATGGGAATGAAGGAAATGAAATTTCTTTTGATTTTCCTGTAAAGGTATCAGATGTTGCCGGGCCTACTTTTGCTTATGGTTTTGATTTCACTTTGCCTAATGGCACAACGAATGATGATATTGAATGGCCTGACGGTGCTACGGTAGAATTCTCCAGCGGATCTGGTGGTGTAACGCGCACTATACAAAATGGGGCTTCATTTTGGGATTTACCAGCAGAAGGCGACCTGCTTCTATCACTTACTCTTGATGCGCCTGCTGACATTTCGGACAATCCGACTTTTCAGTTGGATTATGCTGACTCAAAGAATAGTATTCTATATCTTGAATTTTATGATGCTTCAGGAGGTTTTGTGTCTGTGGAACCGGAATTAATAACAGATGATCCTGAGTTTAATACACTAACGGTTGATTTGTCTGCTTTTAGTGAGGACCTGGATTTAACTCAATTTTCAGGAATGGCACTGGAAAAATATATTGACTGGGAGTCCGATGAAGTCGAGAATGGTACATCCTGGATCATTGATAATTTCATTATAGGCCCAAATAATTAATAATTAAAATATTGAAAGATGAAATTGAATAGGAATATATTAGTTAATAACTCAATCTATATCTTTTTTTTGATTGTAGCTTTATTGGTTAGCAATTCAGCTTATGCGCAAAAAAGAGTAACAGGTAAAGTTACAGATCAACAGGAGGCTCCAATACCCGGAGTTACTGTTGTTGAGAAAGGAACGAGTAAAGGCACAATAACAGATTCAGATGGAAATTACTCTTTGGAAGTAGCTGAAGGTAATACATTGGTGTTTAGTTTTGTGGGTTTCCAGACCAAAGAAGTTCCAGTAGGTTCAGGTTCTAATATTGATGTAGTTCTTTTTACAGACATAATGAATTTGGATGAAGTCGTAGTGGTTGGATACGGAACCCAGCGAAAAAAGGATATCACGGGCGCGATTTCAATTGTTGATACAGAAGAATTAGAGAAAAGCAGTTCGTTTAATGTGACGGACAGATTGCAGGGGAGAGTGCCGGGGATAAGTGTAACTTCTAGCGGTGAACCCGGATCAATTGGAAGTATTTCTATACGTGGGAATTCTTTCACTGGGGATAATACTCCATTATTCGTTATTGATGGTGTTTTAACTGGTGATAGTCCAAATCTAAATCCGAATGATATTGAATCCATACAAGTTTTAAAAGATGCATCTTCTACAGCTATTTATGGTAATAGGGCTGCAAATGGGGTTATAGTGATTACCACAAAACGTGGCGAAAAGGGAGCACCAAAAATTAATGCGTCTGCAAATATTGGCATTCAACAGGTTGTTAATAAAGTTGATTTAATGGGGGCGGAAGGTTACGCTAGAATAGCCAATGCCATAGGTAGTTCCACAGAAATAATTCCCGGGGTAAGCACTGATTGGCAGGAAGAAGTTTTTAATGATCAAGCTTTGGTTCAGGATTTTAATGTGAGTTTATCTACAGGGACGGAAAAAAGTTCCACCTATTTTTCATTGAATAGTTCTTACCAGGAAGGAACTATTAAAGGACCATTATATGAACGATTTACGGCAAGATTAAATACAGACTTTCAATTGTTTGAAGGATTTAAAGTTGGAGAGAATTTAACCATTGGACATGTTAATAGTAGTGGAGAACAAAGTTACTTTATTGGGGATTTTGGTGGAAGTGGAGTAATTGCAGCAGCCCAAAGTAATTTACCTGTAATCCCCGTTTATGATCCTTATAAGAGAAGCGGTTATGGACATGGGGTTACAGGAGTAGCAAACAGTTATGTTCCCAATCCTGTAGGAGTGAGAGATTTGTATAAAAATAAAGGATCATCTACCAAAATAATGGGAAATCTTTTTGCAAATTATGAAATTATTGAGGGCCTGGAATATGTGTTTAATTTTGGTATAGATGCAGATATCTATCGTGGGAAAAATTATAATAAAAATGGACAAATTCGTTTGGCACAAGCTCATCAATCTGGCTTGTCTGAGCATAGAGGAGAAGCCATTCAATTTTTTTGGGAGAATCGCTTACAGTATGAAAAGTCCATTGGACAACATAGTTTTTCCGCGATGGCTACCTATACCGAGCAAAGTGGACTGGGTGCCGATCAATCAACAGATATAACCGGTGGTTATAGAAACCAGGAAGAGTTTTTCTATATTGATGCAACCACAGCCCCATCAAATCAAATTGTTTCATCCGGGGGAACGTACGAATTTGGTATGAAATCCATATTGGGAAGATTAACATATAATTTTGGAGATCGTTATTTTTTGACTGCTAATTTTCGTAGAGATGGTTCATCACAGTTTGGCCCCGGGAATAAATGGGGTAATTTCCCATCAGTTTCAGGGGGATGGAATCTAACTAACGAATCGTTTTTTAATGTAGCTGCTATTTCTAATTTAAAATTGAGAGGTGGGTATGGAGTTGTTGGTAATGCAGATATTGGGAATTATGCCTATCAGGAAAGGATTAATAGAACGACGAACTGGGGAGTAAACTATAATTTGGGTCCAAATAGTAATCCTGCTATAGGCGCAACAAGGCTTCAAATTGTTGATCCTTATATTAGTTGGATGACTCTAAAAGAATATAATATAGGATTGGATTTATCATTGTTTGAAGGTCAGTTGGAGGTAATAGGAGATTACTATACAGGAAAAGTTGAAGATTTACTTATTACAGTACCCGTACCATTGACAGCTGGACCTGGTAGGTCTGAGGAAGAAGATGGGGTAACAACCAACGGTGTTGACGCGAAGCGAAATGGATGGGAAGCTCAAATTACCTACAAGAAGATGACCGGTGACTTTAAATATGAAATTTCTGCCAATGCTTTTGGAACCAATAATGAAATTGAAACACTTCCCTTTGGTGTGAGTGAGTTTGGAGGTTATAATACGATTTCAAGACCAGGACTTCCTGTTGGACAGTTTTATTTGCTTGAATACCAAGGTGTTTACAGCCAAGAAGATATAGACAAATTACCAGAAGGGTTCTTGGTTTTTGGTGATGACCCTCTGATTGGAAATCCTGTATATAGAGATATCAATGGAAGAGATGAAAATGGAAATTTGACAGGAGAGGCTGATGGACAAATTAATAATGATGATAGAGCGATATTGGATGCCAATCCTGTTCCTGATGTACAATTCGGGTTAAACTTTAGTGCAAATTATAAAGATTTTGATTTTACATTGTTTCTACAGGGGATTGTTGGACGTGACGGATACAATTCCCTATATCAGGATCTAAATACCGATGTTCAAACCAATTTTACAGCCGATTTTGATCCTTATATTGAAGGAGAAGGCGGTAGCGATCCTAGAATTTATTCTGGAACTGCTAATATTGGAGGCAGCAGAAATCCAAGTACTAGATTTCTTGAAAATGCTGATTATTTGAGATTAAAGAATGTTCAAATTGGATATACAATTCCCTGGGAAAAGGTTGAAAAGTTAAGGCTTTATGTAAGTGGTCAAAACCTTTTGACTTTTACCAGTTGGAAAGGTGTTGATCCTGAGTTTGACGGAGGATATTTCAGCCCTGGAATAGATCCTAGAGACTATCCAAACTTAAGAACTTTGAATGCAGGAATAAATGTCACTTTTTAAAATAATGAAAAATGAAAAAGGCAGTAATTATATTAATGATAAGCATATTTTCTTTTTCCTGTGCAGAATTGGAATTGTCAGATCCTGTGAATCAGACTTCTTCCAGTTTCTGGGAAACCGAAAAGGATTTGTATGAAGGCGTAATTGCAACTTATGACAGGTATCAAGACTTTGTTATTGATAATCACAGGTTTTATTCGGCCTTGCTTTCTGATGAAGGAACCAATGAAGTTCCCTACGAATTTTATTCTGTAGCAAGATTTCAATTGCCGGAATTGAATTGGTACTTTGATCAATGGCTAATGTATTACCAAGTGATTGGTCGAGCCTATCAAGTAATTGAACGTGCTCCAAAGGTGGAAGGAGATGAAGTTGAGAGGTTAACTGCAGAGGCAAAATTTTTAGCGGCCATGGCTTACTATAACTTGATTATTCCTTTTGGAGAAGAAATTGCCTATGTTGATGGAATTCAAACAGTAGGCAGGCCCAGGCGTGCTAAGCCCGGGGAGTTGTGGGATTTTACCGAACAGATGCTAAAGGATGCCATTCCGGATTTACCTGTTGATGTTAATATAGAGCAATATGGTCGTGCTACTAAAGCCGCTGCTCAGGTAATGC
>JBEPWN010000146.1:0-6585 GCA_041642395.1 Marinilabilia sp.
ATGAAACATTGAGTCTATAAATTTGAAGCTGTCGGAAATTTGGTGCTTTTGTTCATCAATGCCAATATCTTTAAAAAATGGATGGTTTAAGGAATGAGAGCCGATAGTGAAACCTTTAGCGATCAGTTCATTTAACTGGGAAGTCAGTAAATAAGGTTGGTTTCTTTCCAGATACTCATTGAAGTCGAGATTTATTAATTCAGCGATCTGATCAATTTTGGTTGTTTCATTCCAATTTAAAGATAGCAACCCTTTTTTAATGTCCGGTAGCTTATCGTTGGACGATTGTAAGATGTTTGACATCTCGGCAAAATGCTGATTGTTTTTTTCCAATAACTCAATTAAAAGGCTCACTTTATATCTGTAAAACAATCCTTTATTGTCGATAAAATCAGTGTTGACAAATATTGTCGCGGGGATGCCCCTTTCAACCAAAACCGGTGCGATTTCGGTATACAGCTCTTTAAGACCATCATCAAAAGTGAGGTGAAAGACGGGTTTTGAAACAGGCTCGTTGTTGTAAATAATGCTTTTTAATTCATCTATTGATACCGGTGTGAAGTGCTTGCATAAAAAATCTATGTCATCGATGAATTGTTTTTTAGATTTTAACGGGTAGAGGTTACTAATATGCGGAAGTCTTTTGTCACTTATGGTATGGTAAAAGGGCAATATAATTCTTTGCGATGTAATTTGCGTTAAAGTTCTTATTGATAAAAGTTTGCTGAAAATGTTTAAATATTTATGGATGGACATAATTTTGAGATAAACGGTTTTCTTGAATAATTATTTGGCAATAAATGTAGTGATTTGCCTGCATTTTTGAGATAACATTTGTTTGATTTTGTTCTTGAAGTGCGGAGCTTGTTCATTTATGGGGCATTTTGGATTGTGCTTTTCATATTTTCGGCATGATTATCCTTTACGCCATTCGATAGTCCGTTAAATTAACCTGAGAACCACAAAAAAAAGTTGACTTTAGGGATTAACAATCTTATATTTAACTAGTTTCTTTAATCTGTTTATTCACAAATAAAATATTCCGATGTCCAACTATCTGCGGTTGATTATATTTCTAGATATTTGAACATCTCATAACGATAATTCATGAATAAAGCAGGATAATCACGAATTCTAATTGGTCGAAATTGATGTTGTGTTTACCTGGTTTTGATTTCGGCCTTAAAAATTAATATAAACTAAAAAGTATGTGCCATGGGAAATTTACTTTATATAATCGCTGTCATTCTGGTTATTCTTTGGGCAATAGGATTTTTGGGATATCAGGCTGGAGGAATTATTCATATTCTTTTAGTAATAGCAATAATAGCAATATTGCTTCGAATTATCAGAGGTGGTAAATTATAATCCAATCTGGCAAAAAGTTATTTGTATATCGACGACCGATAAAAAGTATTGCTGTTCATCCCCGGTCACTACGCCTTCCATATATGCATGGCAAAGAGATTTTTAGTTATATCTAAGCAATACTTGGCACGGTTCATTAACATTGCTGGCATATTAAAGCTGTTTCTGTTGTTTCGTAAGCCTGTCGCAACTCTTCATTTTGGATCTCCAGTTCAATCTTGATTTTCCAGGTTTCCGGTTGCTCCCACAATATAATTACCGGGTTACATGATTCACATATTTCGGATTGGGCAGAGACAGCGTATTGGGCTGAGCCTTTTTCATTCGGAACAGCATAAACTCACAACAGAATGATGCGTATGTACATATTTATTTTTTCTTTTGGATCCCTTGTAAAATAAAATCTAACGACCAGTGGCCCCCTCCTTTAATGATCAGAAAACAGACTTCCCAACCACATGGCAAAATCTGTTCGGATTTCATGCGCCATGCTCCAGAACCCATAAGTCTTAAGATCCCTCAGAACAAAAGGACCAAAACTTTCACCAAAAGCGATTGGAATCTTTGTTACGATTATTGCAACCATCATATTTATCAGCATGGTAAATGCCGCAGCCCTGGTCATAAATCCGGCAAGTATAAAGGCACCAGCAATAATCTCAGAAACCCCTACAAGGCCGGCCCAGAATTCCGGATTGGGAAAACCAATGCCCTCAAATCTTCCGAAACCACGCATTTCAGGAAACAAAAATTTCTGAATGCTTTCCGAAAGAAAAACAGCTCGTCTCGCAATGTGCAGGAAACTTTTTAATTCCGGAAATTGCCCTGTACACTGCTTGAAGCTGTCCGGGGCTCTGGACGGTTATATGCAGCGCGTTTGGAATCGTTTTCTTCTAATGAAACAATTAGCAGGGTGGACACACATAATGACTCATCATATATGTCGGTAATCAATAAAACAACTTTCATGGTTTGAATAAAATTATTATCTTGAGAATGATATTCATTAATCATTAAATTTTATTGACTATGAAAATACATTGTTTAAAATATTTCGCACTTTCTGTGCTCTTTATTACGATGAGTGTTTTTGCACAGGAAGATAAAGGGATCTTAACTCCCCAAAAATTGTTTGAAATGAATACTGTGGGTGAAGTTTCCGTTTCGCCCGATCAGAATTATATAGCTTACACTGTGACGGTTCCCCGTCCGTTTTCGGATGACCCAGGGGCCAATTACCGCGAGCTGCATATTTACAATACCCAAACCGACACCATCGGAAAAATGGTAACGGGTGATCAGTTGGTTTCTTCGATTGGGTGGACCCCCGATTCCAGAGCCGTTACATTCCGTGCCAATATGCAGGAGGTTGAAGGGATTCAGATTTTTACTGTAAATCTCAGTGATTACACCATCAAACCTCTTTTTGAACATGGGGCATCTGTGCGGCAGTATGAGTTTGTCAATGACAGTATTGTGGTATTCACGGCTACGGAGCCCAAGGGGGACGACCTGCGTGAATTTGAAGATAAGGGGTTTGATATTGATATTTACGAAGAAGAATGGCGTCACATCAGTATGTATACAAAAAATCTTAATTTGGATGAAGTGCGACAGCTTACGCATGATGTGACGGTTTTTGATTTTACGGTAAGTCCGGCAGGAGATGAGATTGCCGCCGCCATAGCCAGGAAAAACCTCATTGATTATAACTACATGTTTAAGCAAATACATTTGGTAGATATTGAAACAGGCGATACTGAATTACTGATGGACAATCCGGGTAAACTTGGAGATTTGGCATGGAGCCCTGATGGCAAAAAACTTGCATTTCAATCGGCATCCAGTCGTAAAGATGCCGTAGCAGGAAGTTTGTTTGTGATTGATGTGCCCACAGATAAAAAATTTACGGATCTGCGTAATTATGTGGCGGGCATGGAGCTTTCGGTTATTGATGTGGATTGGAAAGACAACAATACAGTCCTTTTTGCATCCGAAGAAGGGGTTAATATTGTTTTGAGTGAGTGGGAGCTCGATGCTCCACAGCGTAAAATACTTATCTCCCCGGGTAAGGTTGTGTTTAATGGTTTTGACCATGTAGACAATATGATTGCCCTGGCCGGAAACAGGCCGGAGCATCCGTCGGAATTATTTGTTTTTAATCTGGAAGACAAACAGCTTTCCAGAAAAACCACGCACAATGAATGGCTGGATGAGATAAAGCTGGCCAAACAGCGCAGGTTTGAATATAAGGCACGGGATGGAATGCGAATAGAGGGCGTTCTGCTGTATCCTTTAAATTATATGGAAGGCGACAGTTATCCTTTGATCACTTATATTCATGGAGGCCCCGAGGCAGCGGTTCAAAACGGATGGGTAACCAATTATTCGACCTGGGGCCAGATTGCCGCATCGCGCGGTTATTTTGTATTTATGCCGAATTACCGGGCAAGCTCCGGTCGCGGAGTCGAATTTACTATGGAAGGTTATGGTGATTTGGGAGGGGCTGAATATGATGATGTGCTGGATGGAATTGACCATTTGATCGCAAAGGGGTATGTGCAACATGGCAAGGTAGGTATTGGCGGAGGGTCTTATGGAGGATATTTCTCTGCCTTGTCGGCCACAAAGTACAGCGATAGATTTGCGGCATCCGTTGTTTTTGTCGGGGTATCCGATCAGGTTTCAAAGCGTTTTACCACTGATATTCCTTATGAAGATTATTACGTTCACTGGGGATTCTGGACCCATGAAGCCTGGGAGAAAGTTTTTGATGCAAGTCCCGTGAAGTACGCGCATCAAAGTAAAACACCTACCCTGGTACTGCATGGTAGCGAAGACCCGCGGGTTCATCCGTCACAGGGGCTTGAGTTATACCGGTCGCTGAAATTGCATGGTAAGGCACCCGTGCGGCTCATTTGGTACAATCACGAAGGGCACGGAAACCGGATTAACCTCAACCGGTACGATTATCTGTTAAGAACCATGAACTGGTTCGATTATTATCTGAAGTCGGACAAGCCAAAAGATAAAAAGCCCTCTAAGTATCTGGATTATAAGTTTTAATACCGCGTGTCAATGATTTGTTAATCTTTTGGTGATGATTTGAAAGCAATCATTTTTTCTAAAAAGGTGTCTTTCGCATAAGAGGAACAACTTATTAATTTGAGTGCCGGGGATTACTGATTTTTGTTTTTTTTCTTCATGATATAAGGCTCACATAGCTAAGGCTATGCTCCTTTTTTATCATGAAGAAAAACAAAAATCAGTTTCAAACATCATTTTATGTATGAGACCGGTACTCTTTACTGCCCCTTTAGTATTTCTTTTTTATTCTCCTGCAGGATGAAAGCAGTTCATTCTTCTTTTATTTTTTCAGAGTTCGGGCTGAGTTTATTTCCGTGATTTCTTGTTTTTTCTTTTCCTTTTGTTCGACCGGTCATCCTCCTCGTGCATCAGAGCTTTCCAATCGGTATCCTGCACTCCCGACATTTTCACGGTTTCCCTATAGACTCCTTTTTCGATGTCGAGCTGTTCTATTTTCCGACTCAGAAAACCTTCGATGGCTGACAGCCTCTCTTTTTCTTCAGCACTGCAAAAAGCAATGGCCACGCCTTTTTTTTGTCCGCGGCCCGTGCGTCCCACCCGATGCACATAATTTTCTGTTTCTTCGGAGATGTCATAATTGACTACGATATCCACATCCGGAATATCAATACCCCGGGCGCTAACATCAGTGGCAATAAGAACTTTGTTTTCGCCCGAAAAGAACTGCTCCATGGCCTGGTTTCGCTGGGTTTGATCCTTGTCGCCATGAATGGTCTGACTCAGCAACTGAACCCTATCAAGGGCTTTCATCACCCGTTCTGCTCTTACCTTTGTCCGTACAAAAACCAGAATTTTGCTGTCAGGATTTTCACGAATGATTCGTTCCAGAAAAAACCTTTTGTCGTCCATCTCTATAAAGGCAACTGAATGGTTGATGTTTTTTGCCACCGGATCGTTGGGTGAGATCTGTATGCGTACAGCTCTGTTAACCAATGAATAGGCCATTTCTTTTACATGCTTGTTGATGGTAGCCGAAAAAAACAAGACCTGCCTTCGTGCGGGTAATTTTTTAATGAGCTGATCCATGTCTTGTTTAAATCCCAGTTCAAGCATATGATCTGCCTCATCGAGTATCAGTGTTTCGACAGCCTTGAGTGACAGATGCCCCTGACTCTCCAAATCAAATAACCGGCCCGGCGTGGCTACAATTACATCCACCCCATGGTTTAGTTTTTCAATTTGCGGATCCTGATCAATTCCACCATGTATTTCTTCAACCTGCACGGACGTTCCCGCCGCCAATTCCTTAAAGACTCCGCATACCTGAATGGCAAGCTCATGCGTAGGAACCATTACCACACAACGTAATGAATATTGGTGGCTTCCCCTCCGGCGGGAGGATAACCTGTGTATAATGGGCAAGGCAAAAGCCACAGTTTTTCCTGTTCCGGTCTGGGCCACTGCCAGCACATCCTCACCTCGCATGATTGGGGGGATGGATTTATACTGAATATCTGTAGGACGGTTGTACCCCAGTTCCCTGAGATTGGCTTTTATATCTTCTGAAAAACTATATTGTTCAAACTTCATAATATGACTGTTGCTGATAAAATAGATGTAAGATGTTTAGATATTAGATGTAAGACAGATTATTTTATGTTGTAATACATTAGTGTCCGGTTAAAAGAATTAGATTGCTTTACCATATTCACAATGACAGGACATTGCAGAATTTTGACCTGATGAACAGTGGCATTGCGAGCAAAGCGAAGCAATCTTTTTTCAAGAAGTTGCATGGATCTCTTTCACCCTGCCAACCTCGCCTGATGTTAACCGTACTTTTATTCCATGGGGGTGCCGGGAACTATTGGTAAGAATTTGCTTTACAATTCCGGTGGTGATTTTTCCTGAACGCTGGTCCTCCTTGGTTACAATTCCCACCTCAATGCCTGCTTTTATATCCGCTCTGTTCTGTCCGTCCATTATTTTTTTCGCTTTTAAATGACCTGCTTTTACTTACATCTTAATTATGGCACAAAGGTAGGGTAATTTAATTTCGGTTCTTGTATTCAATAGTCCGTTAAAGAAAACTTAAACGCAGAGACACAGAGACGCAAAGCTTTTATTATTAAAGAGTTGCAGTTATTTGGTGTCGTTTTTCAATGCGTT
>JBEPWN010000147.1:0-6537 GCA_041642395.1 Marinilabilia sp.
AATATGACTTTTCTACAAGTTATATAACGTTTCAAATATTAAACAAGTCTTAACGGACAGCGAAAAATGCATTTTTTCATCGCATGGTATTGCACGAACATGACTTTTGGTTATCTTTGCACCGTCTTAAAAATAAGACATCATACGATTCGGGATGTAGCTCAGTCCGGTTTAGAGTACTCGTCTGGGGGGCGAGGGGTCGCTGGTTCGAATCCAGTCTTCCCGACCGATGAAAATGAAACGGTTAGCAATTTTTTTGCTAGCCGTTTTTTTGGTGGTACTATGGCTTAGTTCTAGGTTCTTAGGTTCTTACTCCGAATCCAAACCAAACGAACATACGAAAATGTGCATGATAGGCAACCTGAGCTTTAAGTGACCGAATGGCAGACGGCGCTTTTTTTTATGTTCTTTCTTAAAAATATGTGCCGGATGGCGTGCAGATTCCTCCCTTAAATCTTCTTCTTTAACCTTTTTGCTTAAAATTGTTCTTATAGCAGATAAAATAGTGGCATCCTCTACTTTGTCGACCAAGCTGTGCAGGTCCGATTTTTATTCTACAGTATTTTTAGTTAATTTTTTAACATCCAACATCAGATAACAATCAAACACCTTGACCTTATCTCAATTTCTAAATAGCTTTGTTACTGGATTATTTTTGGACTTGCCTGCGATAAAACCTTTAAAATATTGATAATAAGATTAATTGGACAATGAAGAACCTTAAAACCATCAACCGGATCCTTTTTTTTATCCTCGCCGCGTTCGCTTTGCTTTATTTTGGATCATCGTTTTTAATTCCATTTCTTTTTGGCATGTTTCTGGCTTCACTGATGGTTCCCTTTTGCAATCTTCTTGAAAAAATCAAAATAACCAGACTAATAGCCTCATTTATAAGCACATTTATAGTATTTGTAATTGCCGGGGGCATCCTTTTTCTATTTGCATTTCAGGTAGATCAATTTGTTTCTAATATTTCATCGATAAAAGAACAGCTACAATCGTTTATTGACGGTATTGAAAATCAGATAACTTCCATAGCCAATTTTTCTCCGGAAGAACAGAAAAGTTTTTGGCAGGACAGATCAACACAGATGATCGGTGAAATTGAAACTTATGTGACCAATTTTTTAAGCGGAGTATTAAATCTGTTAACTGGTTTTCTTTTGGTGCTTATTTATGTGTTTTTATTACTGCTATACAGAAATAGAATCACAGAATTCATAATGATGTACACGGGTCAAGAGAAAAAGCAACACACAAAAGAAGTTTTAGCAAGAATAAACAGAGTTGTTTTTCATTATTTATGGGGCAGGACAAAAGTAATGACAATATTAGGTGTAATGTACTACATCACTTTTCTTATATTTGGTCTTCCATATGCAATTTTATTAACCATATTTGGAGCCATAATTACCATAGTTCCCTACTTCGGACCATTGGTCAGCGGCTTACTTCCCATTCTGTTTTCGTTTATTTTTTTCGACAGCTTACCCAAAAGCGTATTGTTTTCTATAATCATTATCATAGAACAATTAATCGAAAGTTATGTGCTGGAACCATGGATTATAGGAAGGGAAGTAAAACTAAACCCATTAATAGTTATCATAGCTGTACTGATTGGTGGAATGGTTTGGGGCTTATCCGGAATGATTTTATTTGTTCCTATGTTTGCTATGTTTAAAATAATTTCCAGTCATTCTTCAGGCCTTGAACCTCTTGGGTTTATGCTGGGAAATGTCAAAGAATCAGAAGAAAATCAGTGATAAAGAAGAGAAATATTCACTTCCCACACAATTGCTTATATTCGTATTTAAACCAAAAACACCTAAAATGATAAACACTGAAGCTTTTAAAAGGATGTCGAACGGACTTTATATCGTAAGTTCCGGCAATCAAAACAAAGGAAACGGTTATATTTCGAACAGTGTATTTCAGGTAACTGCAACACCTGCTCAGTTTGCAGCTTGTTGCCATAAAGACAATTACACGCTTCAGTTTATTGAAAAAACCCGGCATTATTCTATTTCAATTCTTCACAATGTTGCTGAAACGGATGTAATAGATAAATTTGGTTATAAAAGCGGCCGTGATATAGACAAGCTGAAAGGCATGAAGGTAGAATATGGTGGTACCGGCGTGCCCATTGTGCTGAACGGAACCATAGCCTGGATAGAATGTAAAGTTGTGAAGACAGTAGATGTAGGTACCCACATCATATTTATCGGGGAAGTTTTACAAACTGAAATTGTAGATGATAAAAAACCACCCATGACCTATTCAGAATTCAAAGAAAAGAAAAAGCGTGTCGCTCCTGCTAATTCACCCACACATATTGAGGAACCTGAAAAGGAAGAAGATTCATCAGAAGAAACAACATCAGAAAAGCACAGATGTACACAATGTGGGTTTATATATGATGATGAAAAGGAAAACCAACCCTTTGATTCTTTACCAGAGGATTGG
The DNA here is from genome assembly GCA_041642395.1 of Marinilabilia sp. Lineage (GTDB taxonomy): Bacteria > Bacteroidota > Bacteroidia > Bacteroidales > Marinilabiliaceae > Marinilabilia. The sequence continues at coordinate 2,464 of JBEPWN010000147.1, forward strand.
TCATGCCCGGTTTGCGGTGCTCCAAAATCAAAATTTGTCCCGGTTTGAGAAACCGAAACTTCATTCTTCTTAATGTTTGGCAGAAGATGCAACACCTTCACCTTCCCAACCCGCCAGCCGTGCGAGAATCCACCACATAGCCATCCCCTTTCGGTTGGCTGTTATGTGTTGAGAATTATGAGCACCATATGCTACTTCACCACCAGGAGATAACCGGTTTTCCCAATAATCTTTGCCCAGTTCATGATCATTCTGCCAGTCCAGATAAAAATTTCCGCCATACTCAGACGATTGACCGTCATCTCCGGCATCCTCCCAATATTTTCCATTCATCTCGTGCGTATCTATGCTGTAATAATCCAGGCAAAAATATTCATTTTCAATACAATAATTGACGATTACTTCAGCCAAGTTTTTTGGCTTACCCTCTCCCAAATTATTCCCGGCATTGGCATGTCCTGTCATAAAAACAAAATGCACAGGTATTTCACGTTGTCCATCATCACTCCCTATTTTCGATCCGCCGGGCCCATATTCGGAAATAAGCTGAGCCATACCTGGTATATAATTACTCTCCACATCGTGCCCGGCTATATTGCACCATGCCCACATGATCACGTTGACATCTGAATTTTCCGGAGCATCCAGATAATTCTGTGTAGTTGCAATAAATGCGGTTTCATTTGAACTCAAATCGGTGGCCTTAACACCGGAGGGTGAATAATCCTGAAGTTGGTTGTCAAATACCGTTAACATTCCATCTGTGCGACTGTCCCTGGAGATACCAAATAAATCATTATCCCCTGTTTTATAGTCAGGTAAGCCATACATTCCACGTGTAACATGAGTACCATGCGATGTGTGCTGATAAGATATAACAAATTCTTCCCGGGCTGCCTGTATGTACTTTTCAGGAATGGCCCTGAGAGCATCCTCCCATGCGACCTCATGGCCGGCAATATATAATTCATTCAGATTGTCAGACTTTTCATCGCTTGAACTCTGATCTTCATCCTCCGAAATTTCATCATTAGGCTTGTCATAATGCTTTTCAGATTTACAGGCAATCATAATGAAAAGCAGAATAATGGTAAAAGTAAAAACATTTTTTTTCATGACATATAAGTTTTTGATGCCTAATTTAAGACAGAAACTATATAAAATCAATAACAATTTTATTACATATCCGGCATCAAAAAATTAACACAAATTATTTTTGCTATAAAAACAACAATTGTTTCATAAAAACTTTTGCCCCAAATCAGTTATAAGAATACTCCGTTAAACTTTTGCAAGTACTGATAATAAATGCTTTGAAAAACCACGATAAATGACAGCAACTCTTTAATAATAAAAGCCAGCGTCTTTGTGTGTCTGCTTTTAAGCATTTATCTTTAAGCATGAAAACAATTTGAATTTCTAAAGCATCCAGGGTTCCGATAAATATTAGATCGAAACATTGATTGAAAATTTAGTTTTATATTTTTGCACAAAAATATAATAACAATGAATTCCCAACTATTTTTCTTCAATCCAACAAATGAAATGGCGATTGCCAATGGTTGTAATTCTTATATGCCTCCAAGTCATCTTCGTAAATTTGAAGAAGACCTGGCTACATTACCCTGGATATTGGGTACAAATAAGGACTATATATTGGTAAAGAAAATAGCGGGAAACTCTCTGTCTCATTTGACAAATATTGGATGGAATGTTCCCACACCGGTCACAGGCCCATCCGAAATAACCTCAACATACAACCAGGAAGGTCTGATTTTTTCACCCTGGGGCTGGAGTCCTGCAGTTTATCGCCATTTTAAACCCTTTGAAAAATTAGCCGCCTCACAATGGCAGAATCATCCTTTAAAAAAATGGAACGTGCAGGCGGCACATTTGTTAAGCCGCGAAACTGGATATAAATTATTAGAGACTGTCGGACGAATCAACTCAGAAATAAAAAACGCTAATTCCTGTATTTATATTCCACCTCCTCCTATGAGAATAACAAATCGGAAAGAGTTATTAAATATATTGACTGAATTTCCACCCCCATTAGTTATTAAAACGCCATGGAGTGCATCAGGGAGAGGACTGTTTCGAATTCGCGACAAAAGCGATGGACCCGAAAAATCCTCATGGGTAACAGGAATGTTGAGAAAGCAAGGGACACTCTATGTGGAGAAAATGCTGAACAAAATACAGGATGTATCTTTTCAATTTATGATAGAAAAGGACAATATCAAATACCTGGGACATAATTTCTTTTATACCGATCCATCGGGCCAGTTTGCAGGCTGCGCAATAGGGCACCCCGATACTTTAAATACCTTATTTGATGATGACCGCAGCATCAACACAGCAATTAATACTGCTTCCCAAATTTTAAAACAAGGCATTGAGGAGTTGAATATTGATAAGTATTATAAGGGACCAGCCGGGGTCGACGGGATCTTTTTTGAGGATGAAAACGGATTACTAAAATTACAGCCCTGCCTTGAGATAAACCTACGATACAACATGGGGCTGGCTAATATATATCTCAAAGACAGAATTCATCCCAATGCTTCTGGCTTATGGAAAACAGGGGTCTTTAAAAAAGCTGAATGGAAACAGTTCTGTGAGGTAAATTCGCAAAAAAAAATACTGAATTTTGTTGACGGAAAATTATGTCAAGGCTTTCTCCCTTTTGTTGAGCCTGATGAGAATAAACAGTTTGGTGCATGGCTTGACCTCAAATAAAACGTATCAAACTCTCAAAAATATCATTCGTTTATTGTTTTCAAAACCGGACCGAGCTCATCTTTAATAAGCTTAATAGCAGCATCATAACCGATATCTACAATTTCATCAACACTATCAAAATCCAGCAAAGAATAATTCTTCATGTCTTCCGGTTCGATCATAAAATCACACATATCACGGCTTTTACTTACATTTTGTTCAACTCCAAGACTAAAAGTACGCTGAGCAATGTCATTCATCCCGTTAATTTGCTCTCTTGGTCCGGTATAGTTTACATGAACCCCTATTAAAGTCTGACATTTATCTCTAATGGATGCAGCAGGAAGATTATCAAACAAGCCGCCATCAATATAAGTTTTTCCTTCAATCACCTGAGGTATAATAATTACCGGCACCGAACAGGAAGCCAGCACATAATCAAAAAGTGGTCCTCTTTCACCCTTCACCTCATTTTTTCCATCGCTGATATTAGCCACCGAAAGATAAAATGGTTTCTGAAGTGCTGAAAAATCATCTTCAGGAATTTCTGCCTTAAGAATACGTTTGACTGCATTCAACTCAAAAAATCCCTTTTGACCAAGTCGTAAGGAAACCATATTATAGGCCTTGTCTTTTTTAATAAGCTTAAGAATATGATCCGGACTATGACCCGCAGCATAAAGCACACCAACCAATGCACCCATACTGGTACCGGAAATAATATCAGGCGACATATTATGTTCATCAAGAGCCCTAAGCACGCCAATGTGAGCAAATCCTCTGGCGCTGCCACCACTCAGTGCAATACCAATGGCATTATCTAAACGATTTTCACTGTCCGGTGGGTTAAAAGAAGATTCGACTTCAGCGAATCTTCTTTTAGTCTTATCTGATGACATAAATTTATTTTTAAACCAATCAAACATTCTCATAACCAAAAGACTTAATACAACTGAACCGACACGATAAAATGAAGCATCCTGATATAAAAATACCAAAAAAAAGAAAGTACATCAAAATGCACTTTCTTTTTTTTGGTAATACATACATAAACTAAACTTATTCCCTGCAAAACAACAATAAAGCAGAATACGTATTAATTCCCTGACTTGAATGTGCAGAGTACTCAAACTCAACAATCTGATCAGAGCTTAAGTTTTCCTCATTTAGAAAAGCATTAATCTGATCATCAAGAGACATATCATAATCATCAAGTCCCGTATACTGAAAATGTTTAGCAAATACTTTTTTCATAAATTTATTGAATTACAGAATGAATACACCTTTTACAATCTGTGTACGCAGTAAAGGCGTTTTTGATACATTAAAATCTGCAAAACAATTCATTTTTTT
>JBEPWN010000148.1:0-6523 GCA_041642395.1 Marinilabilia sp.
TCAGCAAACTACCCGCAAGCACAACAGGAGCCCACCACCATTGACCGCTTAAAAAAATCCCTTTTAAAAGCATCCATTTCCCCATAAAACCTCCACTCGGGGGCAGCCCGATTAAACTGACTCCGGCGAGGCCTATTGCCATGGCCGTCATACGCATGTGTCCCACCAGATCTCGCAGAGATTCTATACGGTCGTGTCCCACAGCCATAACAATGATTCCCGCGGAAAGAAAAAAGGAGGCTTTGGCAAAGGCATGAGCCATAACCTGATAGACTCCGGCGGTCCAGGTTTCAGAAAGCCAATCAGCCGAATCAGCCGTCACTCCCGGAGGCAGGATCAACAGCGGGAAAATCAGAAGCAAATACCCCAGCTGGGCTACACTGGAATGGGCCACAATGAGTTTTAAACTGGTCTGCATGAACGCTTGCCAGGAACCCCAGATGATCGCAAATGCTCCAGCCAGTCCAATGAGTTGTCCGGCAGCAAAAGTAAGGGAAACCCCGAATACTTCCATCCACAGGCGAAGCAAAATGTAAAAGGCGCCTTTAACCACCAAAGCCGAAAGAATCGCACTCACCGGAGCAAGGGCAGATGAATGTGCCGGTGGCAGCCAAAAATGAAAAGGAAAGGCAGCCATTTTAATCATGAGCCCGAAGGTGATAACCAACAAGGCAAAGGTGGTTGTTGTGCCGGGTTCCAACACCTGGCCCAACAGTCCAATATCCAGCGTACCCGTACTTCCGTAAAGAAGAGCTACCCCCAAAAGATATGCCATTGAACCGGTAATTGCGGCCAGCAAATAGCGTAATCCGGCAATCAATGCACCTGATTTCCTTGATAAAACTGCCAGGGCCACCGCACAAATGCTAATAACCTCAAGGGTAACAAATATATTAAACAGGTCGTTGGAGAGAAAGAGTCCGTTCAGTCCTGCCCACAAAAAAAGCCACAAAGGCCAGAATAATGGAAACCCACCGGTAGCAACTTCCTGTTTTCGCAAATACCGCCATGCGTAAAAGCTGATGACGCTCCCCACAAGGGCCGTCATTCCTATAAAAACCGCCGCCAGAGAATCCATTCTGAGCAAGATTCCCAATGGTGGTTCCCAGCCACCCACTATATGGATAACCGTTCCCTTCTGCGTTACTTCGACAAAAGCGATTAACGCCAATAATGCGGTGAGCAGGCATCCAGTCAGACCAACCAAAGCCTTTCCTCTGGGCCTGAAAAACAGACTCACTATAGCCAGGAAAATCGGAAAACCTACCAAAAGGGCAGGAAATGGTGATGTTGGTAAACCTGTCATTTATCGATTGTAAAGGATTCTTCTCCGGTGAGTTGGTAAATGCGACGGGCCAACGCCAGGGCGAAAGCAGCAGATGCAACCGCCACCACGATCCCGGTTATCACCAGAGCGTGGGGCACCGGATCAGCAAAGGAGAGGGCATCACGTTCAGCAAAACTGACAAGAGCAAGAAAGACCCCTGCCCCCATAATAAGGGTGGCAATGATCTTTTTTATAAAATGTCTCGACATAAAGACTCCTCCCATTCCGATGACGAAAAGAACCCCGGATGTTAAACTATAAATCTGATAAGTTTCCATACTTATTGGTCTATTCGATTTCCCTCGTATAAAATTCACTTAAATCATTGTCCGAATGAAAATTGCATTATTGAATTTATCATCTTTTTTGAGATGAAGTGTTTTTGTGCGTTTCGTTCGATTCCTCCTTATTCAAATGGTTTAAATGGGCAAACATGGCAGTCAGGGTTACGGCAATACTTATTGCCGCCAGCGTTTCTATGATCAAAATCAGGACTCCTGCATAATCGGGTGGATATTCAAACAGGGCGGCGCCTCCGGCCAATAAGGAAAAGCCCAGAATGAGGAAAAACCCAAGCCCAATGGTCAGGAGAAGGTTACTCAGCCAGCGGGGCATCACCGAGAACACCGATCTGCCTCCCAAATGAAGAAGTATCCCAATAGCTCCCCACAAAACTCCAGCCTGAAAAGCGCCTCCGGGTCCGCTTTTCCCAAAATACAACAGGAACGCGCCAAAAAGAAACAAAATCGGGATAAAAAACAAAATTGCCTGCCGCAACAAAGGGTCTTCAGCAGCCTTTCTGTGCAAAGGAGAAAGCTTTATTCCTCCAACCGCAAAGATTGCCAAAAGGCCCAGAAGAATCACCCCCATCTCCAACCAGGTGTCATACGCACGGAAATTCAGCAAGACAGCGGTTACCGGGTTCTCAACCCCCGATTCAGGAAGCAGGGCGCCGGCGGCTGCCGTCAACCCACCGCCCTCCGGTATCTTCCAAACAGCTTCCAATGTAATGAGCAGAAAAAGTCCCAATCCCAGCAAAAGTACCACTCTGGGAAGCAGGAGAGATTGGGGATTCTTCTTAGAACGAGAATGGTGAACAGCCTCAGAGTTTACCTGTTTATCAGAAGCAGTAAAAGAAAAATCCCTTAAAGCATCAAGAAACAGCACTCCCAGCAAACCGGATGCAATAGCTGCCTCGGTAATAGCCACATCCACAGCCCCCAGTCTAACCCATGCCAGTGCCAGCGTCAGCCCAAAAGTAAAGAAAATAAAGACGGTCTGGGGAAGTCTTGGTGCAAGCAGGCACTGTAAAGCCAGGTAAACCATAAGGATGGCAAGTAAACTGTCAATCCAAACACTCATCCTTCCTCCTTTCTATTCCTGGTTTGCTCTTTTTTTTTCTGGAAACGTGCGATCAGATAGCAGGAAGTAGAACTGGCAAAGAGAGTGAAGAGCCAAATAGAGAAAATCTTTAGCGCTGCCCAGGGGGACGCGATATGCATAGCCATTCCGGCAGCAATAAAGCCCAGCCCCAAATTGTCCGCTTTGGTCAGGGCATGAAGCCGGGAAAACAAATCCGGGAAACGTAGTAACCCCAAAGTCCCAGCCAGAAAGAAGAAACAGCCCACTACCAGCAAAATAACAGTGATTAGTTCAGTTATCGTCATCGGCTTTCTCCTTTCTTGTTTTCCAGACTTTAACCAGGCCAATTACTAATAAAATTGCCAATACATTAAAGGTAATGGCGACATTCAGCAAATTAAGATCCTGCCAAATACCCGCCAGCACCAGGAGAATGGCCATTCCTGTGGTCCCGAACAGCTGGGTGGTAAGCAGGCGGTCCGCGACCGTGGGCCCGCGCCATACACGAATCAGGCCCAGTGCGATGTTAAGTAGGAGGAAGACAATAACAATGGTGAAAAAAACGTCCATATATTAAAATTCAGTCTATAATTTCCTATTCTCAAACTCATCAGCTAACAATTACTGAAAATAATTTGTTCACGATGCAGTTTAAGCCGCATCAGGTAGCCTGAATGAGAACGTTCCCTTTTGGGGTTCAAATATAAAATAAATTATTGTCTCCAAATTCAATGGTCCGCTAATCTTTTGCAAAAACCTTTAAATCAATTATTTATACCTAAAAGCGTTTTTGTGTTAAAATGCAGGATTTCAATGTTATATTTGTTCTCAGTTTTTATTTCAAAAGAGGCATTAAAAAAGCCCTATATTGCTACACATAAGACTTTTTTAATATTTGCTTTGTAGCCCCACCAGGACTCGAACCTGGATCTACGGTTTAGGAAACCGCTATTCTATCCCTTGAACTATGGAGCCATGTTTTCGGGTGTGCAAAAATAGAAAAATCCCCCGTAATTGAAAAGGGCATTAACTTATATCTCGCTATTCGTATGAAATACTGAAGATTTTCATTCAAGTTGCTCTGCAAAACTAAGTTTAATGCATCACCCCCGAATGATAACTCGTGAAAGAAAAAGATTGTGAAACACCCTTCACCGGCATTCATCTGTTTTAATACTTCGAAAGTCGCCGGGCCACTTCCTCCAAATGCTCATCGGTACGTGCAAAATTAAACCGCAACAAGTGTTTTTTTGATTTTTCATGATAAAAGGCACTCACAGGAATGGTGGTTACACCGGCTTCCTTAACCAGCCGCACGGCAAAATCCTTATCAGGTTCATCAGTAATATCGGAATAACTAAACAGCTGATAGAATGACCCATGTGAAATAAGAGGTTTGAATTTGGTGTTTGACATCAATTCATTGAACTGATCACGTTTTTGCTCATAAAATTTAGCCAGATGCAAATATTCTTCCTTGTATTCAAGAAACTCGGAAAGTGCCCACTGAAAAGGTGAAGAAACACTCTGCATCATCACCTCCTGAACCTTTCGTAATTCCTTCATAATATTGGCAGGCCCGGCACAGTAACCAATCTGCCATCCCGATACATGATATGTTTCACCAAATGAACTGATGATAACGCTGCGTTCAGCCAGTTTGGGATATAAAGCCACCCCCTGATGTGAGTCTTCTTTATAGACCATATGCTCGAAAATCTCATCAGACAGAACCGTGATACGCGTTCCATTAATGATTTTCTGCAACCTCAGCATATCCAGTTCTGTAAATACCTTGCCGGTAGGATTATGCGGAGTATTAATGATAATCATTCGTGTATTGGAGGTGATAATCTTTTGCACTTCTCCCCAGTCGATGTGAAAATCAGGCCCTTTAAGAGTTACATAAACAGGCTTGCCTCCGTTTATTTCGATGGCAGGCACATAACTTTCATAAGCAGGTTCGAAAATCAGAACTTCATCGCCTTCGCGAATAAGTGCCGTGATGGTGGCAAATAAAGCCTGTGTGGCTCCGGCGGTTATGGTAATCTGGGTTTCAGGATCATATTTATGCCCGTAAAGGTCCTCAATTTTCTGGGAAACCCTTTTACGCAGAGCCATCACGCCGTCGGCTGGAGCAAATTCATTAATGCCCTCGGATATATGTTTTTGAACAAGATCAATCAACCGTGGTGAACAATGAAAATCGGTATAGCCGGTTGCCATATTTATTGCATTGTAACTGTTTCCGAGTTCTGTCATCGATTTGACAATGCTATTTTCGAGGGTAATTAATTTAGGAGCTATCATGTTCCTTTATTTAAGTTATTTCTATTCAATAATGAGCTTGATCCATTTGTACCCGGACACCAAACTTTAATTTACAAAAAATCATTGCAAAAATGCATCTTTTTAATGACTTAAACACGCTTGATCCTGGCAGCTGTCAAAATGATGCCTTACAGGCCATTAAATCAATTGCTTCAATAAGATGCATTTATGCAATGATTTACCGTAACATTATAAGCCCCAAATGGCTTAGTTCGTCTGGTAAATTGCGCATTGTTTTCAAAAATAATCAACCTCTATTTGACGGATTGCCTGTTTTAATTGATGGCAGGAACAATCAAAGCCGATCATTCTCAAGAATGTAACAGACTTTGCAACACTGCCAACGAGCGCAATGCACCTAATCCATGCGTATGAAGTTGATAAAAATTCATCAACGCCTCCAGCATAATTTGCCGCTCTGATGCATTTCGTGCCAGGTTTTTAAGCGAGAAAACATCCACATCAAAAAGACGGGCAAAATGAACCGTTATCCCGGGAGTGAGAAAGAAAGGATGAAGAGGTTCCGATTTTATAAAAGCCCCATTTTTCAGATCAAAAAATGCACCCTGTCCGATGTTATTTTGGTTCGGGAAAAACCCGAGAAATTTTGTCAGTCTGAACATAGCGAACAGGTGCAAATTCTCTCTTCCTGTTACATCCGAATCGAGCAGCTCGACTGAATGATCAAGAAAATCGTACAATTCGACCGCCGAATCCTGCATTGTAAGGACTTTTGACAACAACTCAGTAAGGAAAAAAGCCTGGGCACGGGTACTTTGCTGATATGGGATGTTCACCATTGCCTGACGGAGCGAAAATTCTTTGATCCGGTGCAGATCTTTGCGGGGTGAGTGATAAACCTCAAGGGAAAGGCGGCTTAACGGTTGAAGCAACAATGTTTTTCTACTTTTCCGGTTGCCCCGCACCCCGTTCACAATGTAATTTTGCCTTCCCAGTTCGCGGGTGTAAAGATGCACTATTGCACTATTCTCGCGATACAACACATGATCTAAAACAATCCCATCGGTTTTGACAAGAGTACTCATAGTGGGGCAACAATAAATGGTTTGGTGACAAATATAAGGGATTACCGACGGACTTTTATAAATTAATTGTTTGCAACACCACAAGATTATTATATATTTGCACCCGCAAACATTTTTTGCAACCAGCATGCCCAGGTGGCGGAATTGGTAGACGCGCTGGTCTCAAACACCAGTGGCAGCAATGCCGTGCCGGTTCGATCCCGGCCCTGGGTACTCACCGAAAGCCTGACAATCAAATTGTCAGGCTTTTTTGGTTTTAAGCTATAGTAGAAGTGATATTGTTGAAACAAAATAACGACTTATCCATTCTAATGGTCTTTAGCGGTATTACCCCCTTTGTATTTTTTTTGCAGCCCCAATAAAAAGTTACGCAGAAACTGGTCGTTGCACGGACGATATTGACTTTGGCTAGGGCTACGAAAGAAAGCGCTTAATTCGTGCTTACTTATTCGCATAT
>JBEPWN010000149.1:0-6502 GCA_041642395.1 Marinilabilia sp.
CTTTCAGCCGGACGCGATTCAGGAAATATGGAAGTGGCTTTGGATTATCCTGAAGACATTCTTGGGAAGAGCCGGGTGGATGACGTGGCACCAGATCTTGGAGCCTATGAACGTATTGATCAGTAGTTATTCCGGACCGGCTGGTCATTAATTTTCCTCTCATTTTATGAATCTAAAATATTTTTCTTTTCTTTTTTTCTTTCTTATTTGTAGCGTTGACCAGCTTTTATCTCAGACAGATGAAATGCAGAATGCACGGATTATGTTTTACAATGTTGAAAACCTTTTTAATCCGGTTCAAAATGAGGGGAAAAATGATGAAGAATTTCTGCCTGATGGTGAACGCAGATGGACACATTTCCGTAAGCAAAGAAAACAGAATAAAATATCACAGGTTATCCTTTTTTCCGGACAATGGAATCCGCCTGTTTTAGTTGGCCTTTGCGAGGTGGAAGACCGCAAAGTACTGGAAGAACTGGTTTGGAATACAGGTCTTAATCATCTCAGTTATTTTATTGAGCATTATGAGTCGGCCGACAACCGGGGGATCGATGTGGCACTTCTTTACCGGAAAGACCGTTTTTCTGTTATGCATTCTTATCCCGTTCGGGTTCTCACCGGTGAAGGGAACAGGCCAACCCGCGATATTCTCTATGTATGTGGTGTTCTTGATCAGAAAGATACTTTGCATGTTATGGTTAATCACTGGCCATCACGGTGGGGTGGTGAAATTATGACCCGTCCAAAACGATTGGCTGCTGCTAATGTTCTTAAAGAACTTTGTGATTCAGTTATTGATGTGTCTCCAAAGGCAAAGATCATTGCCATGGGTGATTTTAATGATGGACCGTCTGATCAGAGTTTGAAAATTGTAAGTCGGACACATGGAGATGATCATAAATTATTGATAAATCTGGCTCATACTCCTGATGGAACGGTCCCGGGAACCATAAAATATAAACATGAATGGTCTTGTTTCGATCAGATATTGGTGTCGAAACCTCTCTATGAAGGCTCATTCGCCGGTGGTTTTGTTCTAAAGGAAAAAACGATGAAGATTGTTGATGCTGATTTTTTATTGGAAAAGGATCCTCAATATCCCGGGCTCAGATTAAAACGCACCTATATTGGTTTTAAATATGCCGGAGGATATAGCGATCATTTGCCTGTTATGATAGAATTAACGCAGTTTTATTAATTCTATTTTACGATTTGATCCTGCGTATACCCTCTTCTTCGAATTTAATTTTTCCTTGCTTATACAATGCTCCTATGGCTTTTTTGAATGCTTTTTTGCTGATGCCAAGGGTCGCCCGTATGTCTTCCGGTTTTGAGTGGTCGGTAAGAGGAAGAAAATTATTATTCTGTTCGATTTTCGTCAGCAACTGTTCGGAAATGTCACTGATGGCATCATATCCGATGGGGTCCAGGGATATGTCGATTTTTTCATCTTCCCGGATTTGTTTAATATAACCGACGCTTTGCTGGCCAGGCTCAAGAGGAACGTGTATTTCATTATAATAGAGCAATCCTTCATGGGTTTGATTAATGATTGCTTTATATCCGAGATCTGTTGATCCGATGACCATTAGGTTGACTTTTTCACCAGGTTTGTATTGTGGCGACACATTGTCAAGAAATTTTTCAATCTTGGCGGATGCGACAATCCGTTTTGTTTCGTCATCCAGATAAATATAAACAAGAACGCTTTGACCGATCTGCATTTTTTGCTTCTGTTCCCTGAAAGGAACAAGTAAGTCTTTGGATAATCCCCAGTTTAAAAAAGCACCAAAGCCGGTGACATCTGTTACTTCAAGGAATGCAAACTCTCCCACCTTAGCTTTGGGCGTTTCAGTGGTCGCTACCAGTCGGTCTTCCGAATCAAGGTAAATAAAAACATCAACACTATCGCCGGGCTTCAAGTTTTCGGTTACATAACGATTGGGAAGGAGAATGCTTCCCAGGTTATTTCCGTCAAGAAATGCACCAAACTGGGAAAGTTCAAGAACAGGAAGCTTTGTGATTTGTCCGATCTGGATCATGTATAATCTGTATGGGTTTAATAATTTCTTTCGGCATCAAAATATAGTGCTGCTGCTCCAAGAATTTCAATGTCAGGATATGAACTGGTTTCTATTTTTAGTTTGTTAATCGATTTTTGATAAGGAAAACTTTGGATGTTTTTCCACATGGAATCTTCAAAATATTGAAAAAAATGAGTCAGATTGCCTCCGATAATGATCATTTCAGGATCTACCGAAAGCATGATGGTTTTAATAAAATTTCCAAAATCGAATCCAAATTGTTCCAAAATGGCCATTGCGATTTTATCTTGCTTTTTTGCTCGATTAAGAAGTGTTTTAGGCTTGATGCCATATTTTACTTCAAAATACGAAGAGGAACAGTAATGTTCATAATTGTGATCTTTGTAAGGGATCGAACCAAATTCACCTGCTCCGCAATTAGTGCCGCTAAAGGTTGGTCCGGATGTGTCAGATCTTTAATCATTGGTGCGATTTTCTATTGTTGGTTCTGTACTTTTTCATAATATAGAGCAGCTGCACCCATTATGGCAATTTCAGGAATATCTGACGACAATACAGACAATTGTTGAATTGTTTTTGCATATGGAAATTTTTGAAGTTCTTCCTTTAGTGCTTTTTCAAAAAATTGGTATGATTTAATCACCGATCCCCCTAAAATAATTGCAGCAGGATTCACGGCAAAGATAACTGTTTTAATGGCATTAGCCAGATGTTTTCCATAATCTGAAAATAATTGTAGCGCAACGACGTCTCCTTCCATTGCCAAATCAGCGGCTTTCTGTCCATTTATACATGCATGGTGAATGAAAAACTGTCCACTGCAGTAATGCTCGTAATTGTGATCAAGATAAGGAATCATCCCAAACTCTCCAGATCCGCAATTCTGATCCGGCATCAAATGTCCGTTTTTGATAATGCCTGCTCCCAGGCCAGTTCCCGAAATTAATCCAACAAAATCATCATAATCACGGCCCTTTCCAAAATAATGTTCTCCTGCAGCAAAACAGTTAGCATCATTGTTAACGTAAACCGGTACTTTAAAATGTTCTAATAATAGCTGACCCACCGGTACTTCAATCCAGGACGGAATGTTTTGTACATCGTAAACGATTCCTGTTTTATTGTCCACTACGCCGGGTACTCCTATGCCAATTCCTTTTACATCTTTTGACCACACAAATTCGGTTATTTCTATAGTTGTATATGGGCATTAGTGGCGCACATGCCTTTTTTGTTCCATAAAATGCGCCATTGGGCCGAAGGTAGTAATCGTGAAGTTGCCAAAACATTTCAGGCCAGGCGGAGTTAAGCATCCATTGTATCACGCCGGTTATTTCTTCGATTCCGCTAACTACGATAAGCATCGTTCCATTTTATTTAATTTACAAATAAAATTTACAATATTAATATTGTTCTATGATTCTTGTTTTTTAATGTATTCAACGAAAGCATTCTCTCAATTAAAGTGGTAACTTTGATGTCTGAAATTTTAAAAGTTAGTTGTTATGTCGGCTGCAAACGAAAGACCCAAAAAAGTAACCACTCATGTACTGAGTGAAATGAAAATGAAGGGTGAAAAAATTTCAATGCTTACTGCTTATGATTATTCTTTAGCAGGCATTGTTGATCAGGCAGGTGTGGATGTTATTTTGGTTGGAGATTCGGCTTCAAATGTGATGGCCGGATGGGAGACGACTCTTCCCATTACCCTTGATCAGATGATCTATCACGGAGCATCTGTTGTTCGGGCAGTGAAGACTGCTTTGGTGGTTGTTGATATGCCATTTGGCTCATACCAGGGTAACAGTCGGGAGGCACTTCTTTCTGCCATACGTATTATGAAGGAAACAGCAGCAGATGCGGTAAAACTTGAAGGCGGGGTTGAAGTTATTAAATCAGTTAAACGGATTATTTCAGCCGGAATTCCCGTAATGGGACATCTGGGATTGACTCCGCAATCTATCCATAAATTCGGTACCTATACCGTCAGGGCCCGTCAGGATGAAGAGGCTGATAAGCTGATTCAAGATGCACATCTTCTTGAAGAGGCTGGCTGTTTTGGTGTGGTACTGGAAAAAATTCCAGCCAAACTTGCTGAAAAAGTTGCCTCGGAAGTTAAAATACCTGTTATCGGCATTGGGGCCGGAGCCGGTGTTGACGGTCAGGTACTTGTCCTGCACGATATGTTGGGTATCAACCAGGCTTTTTCGCCCCGCTTCTTACGCAGATATCACAATCTCTTTGCTGAAATTTCCGGAGCTGTGGGGAACTATATTGCTGATGTTAAATCAGCCGATTTTCCCAATGAGCGTGAGCAATACTGATGTCTGCATCCTAAATAATTGTTTGCAGCTTATATGTCTTTGAAAACAGCTTATTTACACGGACATATTTTTATTGAATTATGAAAATCCATTTCTTTTTGGAAGGGATAAGATTGGATTCAAGGATGTTATTCGGTGAACATGATTGAATCCCGGATTGTTGGTTTTAACAATATTATTCTCCGTTGTATTTAGAAGGTTTTAGAATGTTCCATAGGGCTTAAGGTGAATAAAGAAGAAATTATGAAATTAGAGATATTATACGAAGACAATCACATAATTGCGGTTAATAAAACTGGTTCTGATCTTGTACAAGGTGATGAAACCGGTGACGAACCTCTCAGTGATAAGATCAAAACCTATATAAAGGATAAATATAATAAGCCGGGCGATGTTTTTTTGGGTGTTGTTCACCGTTTGGATCGTCCTGTAACCGGAGTTGTTTTATTTGCGCGGACCAGCAAAGCTTTAAGCCGTCTGAATAAGATGTTTCAGGAAAAAGAGGTGCGCAAAACATATTGGGCTGTTGTGAAACAATTACCCCCGGAAGAGGAAGGCGAACTCCGGCATTTCATGCGCAAAGACAACATCAAAAATAAATCCTATGCATTGCCCAAAATGCGGCCGGGTGCCAAGGAAGGTATTTTAAAATACCGGCTGATATCAAGTAGTGCCAATTATCATTTGCTTGAAGTGGATTTACAAACCGGACGTCATCACCAGATTAGAAGTCAGTTGTCTAAAATCGGATGTCCCATTAAAGGAGATTTAAAATATGGTTTTCCACGATCTAATGCCAATGGTGGCATTTCTTTGCATGCCAGGCGCATTGAGTTTATTCATCCTGTAAAGCAGGAGCCTGTTGTAATTGTGGCTCCCACTCCCAAGGACGATAATTTGTGGAGAGAATTTGAGAATGTGGGGTAAGTATGGACTCTGAATTTCAAGTAATTTGCATATCTGCCCAACCTAACGATCTATTGCCTTTAAAAACTCGTCAATCATATCTTTGTTAAGCTTACTGACAGACGTGTGTGTGCCGGCAATTTTTTGAACCATGAGTTTTTTTATGAAGTTCATTTTTTCGAATATAAACTCCCCGCCAACGCATTTCTTTATTTTGGCATGATGACGAAAGAGTACAGGAAATGATCTATCAAATTGATTTTAGGCCTCTTTTTCATGCATGCAACAGAGAAATAATCCCAACGTTTTTCCAAAAGAGTGGTCATGTTTTATGCATGAATTTTTGAAGCTTTTTTGAATTAAGCTGAATGCACAGAACCCCCATAGCTCCTTTTCTGGATGCTGTCATTGACTATGATAAAATTGAATATATTTCATTCCGGCATTAGAGTGGCGCTGCTCTAATGGCTTATGGCTATGCTCAGGGAAGTGGTAAACTCGGTGTTTGTTGCGGCTCAACCGGTGGAGATCTACCAACCTGGCCACAGGCGTGGCAACTGCATATGCCAACTCAGTTCCATTGCTGGTCATTACAGGCCAGATTGCCACTGCTGAATTTGGAAAAGGTGCTACCGGATACGGACAAACCATTGATACTGTTGATTTTTTTAAATAGATTACCAAAGAGAGTTTTTCATTGATTAATCCGCGAAAGATTGTTGAAGTTATACGATATGCCATTAAAAGTGCGACTTCGGGGAGAATGGGTCCGGTGCATATTAATATTCCTTTTGATGTTCAGCAGGCTGAAGTAGAATATCAATCTTTAAACTGGAACTGATTGAATATGCTGTCTTGTTTTCGAATATCAGAGAAGAGTACAAAGCTATCTTTAGTTTTAGAAAACATCAGAATCCACCCATTGACGGTAAAAACAGCTTATGGATCCAGCAGCTCTTTCTGGTGGAAGAACTAAATAAATTATTATTGGCCCTAATAAAGTTAAAAGGGGAACTTTCCTCCAATACTACTCGTAATGTAGGGTTCGATACCAAGGGGTTGCGTAAAAGGGTTATGTTGATCACAACCCGTATTATGCCACCTTTCGGGGAGATATATCGTCTTATCGAGAGCACAGGAGCTATCATTGTATGTGAAGAAATAGATATGGGGATTACAAATACAGGATTGATGTTTTTTGGCGATTGCAAATCATGAGAATTTCAC
>JBEPWN010000150.1:0-6437 GCA_041642395.1 Marinilabilia sp.
GACTGACGGATGGATTCAATCTGCCGGGTTACCTGTTGCACCTGCGGGCTGTTTTCCCGGGCTGTTGCCAGTAATTGACCCCTTGCTGAGTAAGCTTCACTCAGCCGGGTCACAAGATTATTGAGTGATTGATCAGCAATGCCCATTGTGCTGGGAACAATCACATCATTAAATTGGTTTTGATTTTGAATATAGTCGAACAGATAATCATAATATTTTGACATTCGTTGCAAATTGCTTTTTTTAGTTACAAGGGCTTCCAGCTTTTCCATGATGTAATTGCCTTCAGAGCTGATGTTAATTACCCTGTTTTGAGCTCTGAATCTTTGAAAGTCTGATTCTGCTTCCTGCAATGAATCTGAGATGCCGCTGATTTGACGGTCGATGAATTCAATGGTCGCGCTTGCGATGCTGTTTTTTTCTTCCAGTCCGCTTTCCAGAAAGGTTTGAGCGTGTCGGTTTAGAAAAGTTGTTACCATTCCGGGGTGTGGCCCCTGAAGTCCCAATTCGAGAATGGAGGCATCATCAAAATAAAAATCAACTTTTAAAGCCTTGCTGTAGTGGGATGCCAGTATCTCGATATCATGAAAAACAAAACTGTAATCCTGACTAAAAAAAGAGGATCGGGGGTCTTCCAGTTCTTGATCATATTTGTTTCGTAAATGAATAGTAAAGTCAAAGTATTCGCTTCTTATTGGCTGCCCGAACCGGAAAGTATCAGTTTGGGAAATAACCTTTTCTTCAATGACTGTTTTAAAATGTAGCAGATAATCAGTCCCCGATAAAATTCGCACATAAAAAGGAACTTCCGGCAACTGAGGCTTGTTTTGACGGGGAATAACAATTATGGGGGAGTTATGATAGATTTCTCTTGAAAGTGAATTCATCCGAAATTTTCCCGGCAATAATGGAATGCTTTGATATGAGAGATTTAAGTCAAGTGATTCAAGGGTACGCTTAGCCAGTGTATGGGATTTCAATATTCCGATTTCATTTCGGATGTTTTCGTTAGGGTTAAACGAAAGATCCATGACCAGTGCTTCAGCTCCTATGGGATTATTCTGGCCGGAACGAACAAGTAAAGTCGTGCTTCCCTTGTATGTCGGATGCGTGAATTTATTTATAATCGCTGCGATAGCAAGTGCTAATAAAACTCCTGAAACAAAAATGTACCATTTGCCCATGAAACGCCTGATAAGCCTTGAAAAATCTTGTTGGTCACTCTTTGAAAAACCGTTGGGGGCTTCTTTTCGTTCTGTCATATTGCTATTGTAACTCATGATTGATCTTTGGTTGTGGGGATGCTTTATTGATTATCAAAATACTGCAGCAGGACTATAATGGTTGTCACCGATGAAAGAATCATACTCATTGTCGGCAGATTGGTCTGGAAAGCTTTGCTTTTGGATGGTCTGACATACACCATATCGTCGGGTTTCAGGAAAAAGGCCGGAGAGGTAAGCAGTTCTTTTTCGGTCAGATCAATTTGGTATGTCATGCGTCCTTCTGGCACAGGCCTTACTACCATAATGTTTCGTTTATCTCCCAGATCAGTAATATCACCGGCTTTTCCAATAGCCTGAAGAATTGTCAGCTGATCATTATAATGGCTGTAAACCCCGGGTCTGGCCACTTCACCCAGAACAGTTACTCTGTAGTTGAGCAGCCTCACAATAACTGTGGCATCTACCAGATAATTGTCGGCAAGCTCCTGAATTTCGTTCTCTGTTTCCTGAAGGGTTTTGCCTTTCACATTTAACCGACCCAACACAGGCAGTTTGATTTGGCCATTGTTATCAACCGTAAAACCATTGATGTATTGATCCGCCTCTGAGCTCATTGATGTGCTGAAGCCTGTGGAGGGAGTATTGTTATAGAGTGCCGAAATCTCCGGATTGCCTGTGAGTACCCGCACGTAAATTATGTCATTTGTACCGATGAGATATTCTTTTCCGGTCTGTTCATATACCATCGTCGTTTCACGGTGAGAGGAATCCTTGAGATAGACCATATTTCTTGGACTTTGACAGCCATGGGATATCACAAGAATCAAAATAACCGAAATAAGCAGGCTTATTTCTGATTTGAGTTTTTTGTTTTTTATCATATACTGAAATAATAATTTTAACAATAATTTTATTTCTGCCCTCTAATCTCAAACTATGGTCCAAACCACTAACCACCATGAAAAAACCAATGATCCATATAAATAACAAATCTATGTAAATAGCAGCCTTTTTTCCAGTCATTGGTTTAATGTGTTTAAATATATTTGATTAATGAATGTTTTTGTGGGGCAAACTTTTGGTGTCGATTTGTTTTTTACTTAATTTAGATAGAAAATAATGTTCTCATAAAAATAGGATTTGGTAGAATTGAGGTAGGATTTTTAAAAGAGGGCTAAAATTTAGAAATTATGAAGAATATCGATTTTAATATTTTCCAACCGTCACAAACTAATTTAAAGCCGGCTGCCGGACGGATTCTTATTGCAGAGCCTTTTTTGCAAGGGCTTTATTTTTCGCGTTCTATTATTTTGCTTACAGAGCATAATGAAACCGGAACGGTCGGATTTGTACTTAATAAATCAACAGAGGTGTATCCCGACGAATTGATTGAAGACATCCTGAGCTTCGAAGGGGAATTGTTTGTGGGTGGTCCTGTGTCTCCAAACACCTTAAGTTTTCTTCATACTCTTGGTCCGGAGGTGCCGGGTGCTGTTAAAATAACAAAATCTGTTTACTGGGGAGGTGATTTTGAGTTTTTGAAAAAAATGATCAACGATGGAAAAGCTTCGAGCCAGTCAGTAAAATTTTTTGCAGGATATTCAGGGTGGGCTCCAGCCCAGCTTGAAGGGGAGATTGCTGAAAACAGCTGGATAGTTTCATCCCCTGATGATGGTCTCATTATGACCAGGGATGTAGAAGACACATGGGAGCAAGCGATGCAGGGGATGGGTGAGATATATAAAACATGGACCAATTTTCCACGTAATCCGACATTTAATTAGTGTCTGTTTTAAAAGTACCACTTGCTTCGTTACGCTTGCCGCCAAAATACTCATTTCGACAAGCTCAATGCATCGCATTTACTCAAGTAAACTCCGTTTTTGGCGGCTTCACAAGCCTCGCAATTGGCACTTTCTAAACAGACACACATATTGTGAAAATTTTTGCGACTTTATAGACAGGCTCTAATTAGTGTTTATTTCATTATTTAGCCACCTCACTATATCTTTGGGTATTTTGTTGTAAAATCTTTTATTATCGAAAGCGACTACCCATCTTATTCCATTAACTGCATTGGTAAGGAATAGTTCCTCAGCATTAAGTAGTTCTTCTTTTGTTGCCCCGGTGGTTTCTACGATTGGAATATTATGGATGGCTGCAAACCGGAATATTTGTTTTCGCATAATTCCGTCAATGCATCCCGTTGATAAGAATGGGGTAAATATTGTTTTATCTTTTGTCCAGAAAATATTAGAGCTAATGCTTTCAATGATTTTCTTGTCCTGATTTATGATCAGGCAATCATCCCAATGATTTTCCTTTTTATAAAGTCCTGCCAGAATATAGGGGGTGGATGATAATGTTTTAAAGGGTGCTGTCAGGCTCCATCCTTTCGGAAATCCGGTGAAAGTTCCAATTCGCAATCCTTCGTCGTTTAAATGATATCCTTTGTCATCCAGGGTGTCGGCTTCAATAAGCCACGAAGGGCTGTTGGTGTCCGGAGCATATAAACCGCCTTCGCGCCTGAATACAGAAATTCTTATCCGGGCATCTGTGAAAATACGGTTTCTGACGATGAGGCGTTCAATGTGTTCTTTGAATGATTCAATTGGAGGCAATCCGGCAATGGCCATTCTCATAATAGCCATGCCGCGGAGCAAGCGATTATAATGGTCTTCAAAGTAAAGAGGTTTTGTCTTATGACACCGGATGGTTTCAAACATCCCGTCGCCATATCTGAAGGCTCTGTTCTCGGTGGTAAACAATGCCCGGCCGGTTTCATAAAAATGGCCGTTTAGTATGAGATACTTTTTGGTTCCGGGTGGCATGGAAGTGTTTAAAAATTAAAAGTCATTAACTGGTTAAAGAAATGAATGGCCAGCTTTGGCTCATAAAAAATGGGAAAAACAAGACCGTAAATGGCTCCGTAATAATGGGCGTCGTGTCCTATATTGTCAACATTTTTTCCGGCCATATACTTCGAATATATCACGTACAACACCCCGAATACAATGCCCGGAATAGGGATAATGCCAAAAAGTAAAATGGGATTGTAAGGATCGAACAGGATGGATGTAAAAACCACTGCAGAAACAGCCCCCGAAGCACCTACTGCATTGTAATGAGGATTATCTTTTTCTTTACTTACTGTGGACAGAGTGGAAACTGCAATAGCACTGATAAACAATATCAAATACCGGATGATGGTGCCACTATCGAAAGTCTGATCGAAATAATACAATACTGCTCTTCCAAATGAAAAAAGCACAAACATATTGATGAACAGATGAATCCAGCTTCCATGGACCAATCCGTAGGAAAATATCCTGTAAAATTCTTTACGGTGAACAATTTGCCAGGCATTGAATTGGAGTTTTCCCATTATTTCGGGACGGTTGAAAGCTAAAATGCTCACTGCTGAGATGATAATGATGATGATCAGATTAATATCCATAATTTCAATAGACTGTTAGATTTTTATATATAAGATTTAAGATGAATCGTATCCCGACGCTTCGGGATTGATAATATGCTTCTTAATACAAATAATTCGCAAACTTTAAGCAATTAGATCATAGGTCATTACAAAAGTTTAACGGACTATTGTAATTTATTTCTCTTGTTTTGTCACTATTTTTTGTTGGTTTCATAATATGTTGTAAGTCAATTATTTGAATTTGAAATGCTCATAGTATTAGGAGGTTGTTTTTCAGTATAATTACAATCTATCTAACCTCTAGCCTCTAATATCTAACTATCTATTCTGATTAGTGCATAATTTTAAAGATCAATTCCTGCAATAAATCACCTTGTGTTGCCGAGTTATTATTAAACCCTTTTGACTTCATATCGTATTCACGCAGCAATGCAACCACATCGCGGCTTTTATTCCAATGATAACGGCTGGCCGCTGCCTGGTAATCTTTTACAAAAAATGGTCGGATACCCAGTGTTGAAGCAATGTTATACTGGCTTTTGTCTTTGGTAGCGATGTAAAGCATCAGTTTACTGAAAAATGCAAACAAAACACCAATGGTCATTTGAATGGGATAGGCTTTTTGGTTTTGCCCAAACACCCTTGCTATATGATTGGCTTTCAGAGCATCGCCTTTTACGATGGCGTTTTGCAACTCAAATGTATTGAAATCTTTGCTGATTCCTACATAATCCTCAACATGTTTTGGGGTAATTGTTTTTATGTCCCTGCCAACCGCTACTTTCAGTTTGTCCAGGGCTTGCACTACGTTTGTAAGTTTTGTGCCCAGATGTTCCACAAGCATTATGGTGGCTTTTTGATCTATGCCCAGCTCCATGGTTTTCAGGTAATTATTGATCCATGGTGCCATTTGGTTGTCGTACAGTTTTTTGGTTTCAAGGGACACATATTCTTTTTGAGACAACATTTTCCATAGCTTGGTCCGCTTATCAAGGGACTTGTTCCGGTAGTTTATAACCAGTACTGTCGATGGAGCCGGAGTGTCCAGATAAGACTCAAGAGGTGCGAGGTCTTTAATGTTCTGGGCTTCCTTTACAATAATTACCTGCCGTGGTGCCATCATTGGATAGCGGCGGGCGGCCATTACCACATCAACCGCATTTACATCCCGGCCGTACATGATGGTCTGATTGAAAGCTTTTTCCTCTTCCTTCAATGCATGTTCTGCAATATAATCAGTAATATAATCAGCATACCAGGGTTCTTCACCCATGAGAAAATAAACCTGAGCGTAATTTTCTTTTTTCAGTTGCGAAACTATTTCTTCGAATGTCATAAATTCTGCCTTTGAATGGCAAAGTTAAATATTAACTGTCAAATTTCAGGTGTTTCACTGATTTTCCGTTATTGATTATTTCTTTTAAGGAGTCAATACCGATGTGCAGGTGCTCTTCCACAAAATTGCGTGTTACATGCAGATCGCTGGTAGCTGTTTTGATGCCGGTGGAGATCATGGGTTGATCAGAGACAAGAAGCAAGGCACCTGACGGAATAGAATTGGCAAATCCCACGGTGAAGATTGTGGCCGTCTCCATATCAATGGCCATGGTCCTGGTTTTGGCAAGATATTTTTTAAAACGATCATCATACTCCCATACCCGTTTGTTGGTTGTAAATACGGTGCCTGTATAATAATCCCTGCCCTGATCACGTATGGTTGTGGATACGGCGCGCTGAAGACTAAAGGCAGGCAAAGCAGGGATTTCGGGAGG
>JBEPWN010000151.1:0-6435 GCA_041642395.1 Marinilabilia sp.
TGTTTAAAAAGAGTTCACGCGGTTTCTGGTTTGCAGGCCCGGGAACATTTCTGGCTGTTTTTTCCTTGTTTTTAATTGCCGGATTTAACAACACAGCCTTTTATCCTTCGAGTTACGATATTCAAAGTTCCCTGACGATCATGAAGGCGTCATCCAGCCACTTTACCCTTACAGTGATGAGCTATGTATCGCTCATGGTTCCCTTTGTGGTGGCATATATCTGGTTTACCTGGCGTGCTATCAACCGCAATAAAATCAACAAAGAGGAATTAACATCCGGAGAATCTCATTTTTATTAATTCAAAACTGAAAACATGAGCTATTTTGCCGCAATATTATGGTATATGTCTTGGTTGGTAACCGTAGCAATTGCTTATTTTGCCTCAGAGTTTGCCATCAAACATTTTGACAAGAAATGGAAAAAAGATACGGAATCCGAAGAATCATCACAGGAACAGGAAATCTCTTCGGATTCGGCTTAGATTCATGAAAGAACAATCAAACAGCTATACCTTCATGGGTACTTCTATGGCCAGAATCTCGGAACCTGCTTTTACCGGCAGATCCAGTTTTTCAAAATCATAAACCCCTATGCCATCTCTTTTTGAAAGTTGATTGCCTGCAATTTCGGCTTCTCCCTCGATCAAAAAAAAGTAAACGCCGTGATCTTTGCTTTTTATTTCATAAGAAAGCGAGATGTCCTCTTCAATTTGTGTTATTGAAATACGGGCATCCTGATAGATCCAGACATCACCTTCATTAGTTGGGCCCACCAGTTTGTACCACCGGTTTTTCATTTGAGACTGATCAACAGAAAAACTTTGATAGCGGGGTTTGACATCTTTTTCGGAAGGCAGGATCCATATTTGCAAAAGACTCAGCAAATTGTCGGTGGAGCTATTAAATTCAGAATGCCAGATGCCACTACCTGCGGACATCACCTGAATCTGACCGGGTTTTAACACTTCTGTTTCACCAGTATTGTCTTCATGGGCCAGTTCTCCTTTCAAAGGAATTGTAATAATCTCCATATTGTCGTGAGGATGCCCACCAAACCCCATTCCAGGATCAATGTTATCATCATTTAGCACTCTGAGGGCGCCAAATTGCATGCGATCG
Source organism: Marinilabilia sp. (assembly GCA_041642395.1). Lineage (GTDB taxonomy): Bacteria > Bacteroidota > Bacteroidia > Bacteroidales > Marinilabiliaceae > Marinilabilia. Next base: position 1,120 of record JBEPWN010000151.1, read on the forward strand.
GGATTATGATAGTTCCCAAAACTAAAAGAATGAGCAGTTTTTAGCCAATCAGTTTCAAGAAATCCCCTCGAATCGGCTTTATGAATAATTGTTTGCATAATCATTTCATTTTGAGTTCCTCCAATTAACAAACACAAACCATAAATTGTTGTTGAAAAAATTTCTAAAACAAATAAACCCAAATGAAACAAAAACTTCATTTGGGTTTATTTGTTTTGCTTTTGAAGGCAAAAAAAGATCTGCAATATTCCTTTAATCCCCTTTGTATTTCCTGATCATATCCACAAAATCATCAAATAAAAATTCGGTATCGGTCGGACCGCTAGATGCTTCGGGATGAAACTGGGTGGAAAAAAACGGTTTGGTTTTATGGCGAATACCCTCATTTGTATCGTCATTAATATTAACAAACAGAGGTTCCCAGTCTTGGCTCAATGAATCGGTATCGAGCACATAACCATGATTTTGGCTGGTGATATAGCACGTGCTGCTTCCTGCTTTTATAACTGGGTGATTGTGAGCACGATGACCATATTTTAATTTATGCGTTGAACCACCTGCAGCAGTTCCCATCAATTGATTTCCGAGACATATTCCGAAAATCGGTTTATCTCCCTCAAGGGCTTTACGGACATTCTTAATGGTGATCTCACACATTTGGGGATCACCCGGACCGTTAGCGAGCATAATGCCGTCATAATCGTCCTGGTTAAAGTCATAGTCCCAGGGAACCAGAGTAACAGTTGTATCGCGCTGAAGCAGGCACCGGATGATATTGTATTTGCCGCCCGTATCTACCAGCACGATTTTATATTTGCCATCTCCATAGCTTACTTTCTCCTTAGTACTGACCCTGGCCACAAGATTTTCTTTATTCGGATCATAGAAATCAATCTTCTCTTCGTCAATTTCTATCTTACCCAGCATGGTTCCTTTTTCCCTCAGGATCTTAGTCAACTCACGGGTATCCACTCCGAAAATTCCCGGAATTTCATTTTTCTTCAGCCAGTTGCCCAAGCTTCCACTGGCATTCCAATGGCTATATTCCAGAGAATAATCAGAAATAACAAACCCCGTGATATGAATTTGATCAGATTCATAAAATTTAGAAATACCATTAACTTTATCATCATGAGGCACACCGTAATTCCCGACAAGAGGATAAGTTGAAACAAGAATCTGTCCTTCATAGGAAGGATCGGTCAGGCTCTCGGGATATCCGGTCATTGCAGTGTTGAAAACCACTTCCCCGGCCACCGATTTGTGATAACCAAAGGACTTTCCTTTAAAAACAGTTCCATCTTCCAGAACCAGTTTAATGGGCTTAAAATCAGACATACTTCAATTCTTCATTAAAAATTCCAACGCTTTAGTCTTCCCGCAAAAAATGCATTTACCAGAGTTCTGGTAAATGCATAATATAAGGCTTCTTCCGGATGCAAAATTAGCAAAATAATCGCAAATATAAGATCCCGAATAAAATTTTATGAATATTTATTCCACTCAATTCAAGATAAAGGAATAAACATTCACAAATCACATTATCGCTTGCTCATAGAAACATATTCCAGTCTTGGACAAACGGCTTTGTAGGCAGGACGAATGATTCGTCGACTGGAACAAGTCACTTCTTCAATACGGTGAGCACACCATCCTGCAATACGGGCAACTGCAAAAATAGGCGTGTAAAGTTCTTCAGGAATTCCAATACACTGATAAACAAAACCTGAATAAAAATCGACATTTGCTGAAACTACTTTAGAATCGGATTTTTTGAAATTATAGAACTCTTCCGGTGCGAGACGTTCAACCAACTCATATAATTTAAATTCATCAAAGCGCTTCTTCTCCTTTGCAAGTTCCCGTGCCTTTTCCTTAAGAAGTATTGCTCTGGGATCCGACAAGGTATAAATAGCATGACCGATACCATAAATCTTACCGGTTCCATCATTGGCTTTTTTATTGAGAATTTTTGCCAGATAAGCAGCCACTTCCTTTTCATCCTCCCAATTTTTCACATTCTCCTTGATGTTGTCCATCATGTTGATCACTTTCAGATTTGCACCACCGTGCAAATCTCCTTTCAGCGATCCCAAAGCTGCAGAAATAGCGGAATAGGTATCCGTTTGTGCCGAACTCACTACACGGGTTGTAAAAGAAGAATTGTTACCACCACCATGCTCAGCATGAAGCACAAGGGAAAGATCAAGCAAATCAGCTTCAAGTTTGGTGTATTTTTTACCTTTCAACATGTACAGGAAATTCTCAGCGGCGCTCAACCCTGCCTGTGGATGCCTGATGATAAGAGATTTACGTTGATATGAATGGCGCATTCCATAATACGCATAGGCAACGATGACAGGGAACTTGGCAATAAGGCTCATTGATTGCTTCAGCAGATTCTCAGGCGAATAATTCTCAGCCTCATCATCGGCAGTGTAAATACCAAGAACCGATCGGGCCAGCATATTCATAACACAACGTCCACGCAGAGAGAGGATCATGTTTTTAGAAAAGAAATCCGGGAGCTCACGTTGCTCTGCAAGTATTGCTGAAAATTCAGTCAACTCTGAAGCTTTAGGTAATTTCCCGGCCAACAATAAATATGCAGCCTCTTCAAACCCGTGCCGTCCGTCGTTTTGAAATCCACGAGTCAGATCTTTAAGTTCTACACCTCTATAGTAAAGTTCTCCCAGGGCAGGAATGATATTTCCCTGCTCGTCTTTGTTGTATCCTACAACATCACCAATATTAGTAAGGCCCACAAGGACTCCCGAAAAATCGGAATTACGAAGTCCTCTTTTAACATTAAACTTCTCATACAAATTCTTATCAATCTCGCACGATTGAACGGCCGTTTTGGCCAGGTTTTTCAAAAATGCCATATGTAATTATTTTTAGTTTATCATGAAATTATTTTTTCTATTGCATCCTTTACCTGCTTAAATGTAAACTGTCCCATCACCGTTTCCATTTTATTCTTTATTTGAAGGTTACATAGATTTCCAATGCTTCCTTCGTGGGTATGCACAACGCTCGCAGTATCCGGATCAAAATTCCCACTTTCAATTTCCTTTCCCACCTGCTTATAGGCATCGCGAAATGCAACTCCGGTCAAAACGCGGCGGTTCACTTCTTCAACACTAAAAGCGTATTTGTAAAGTTCATTATTCATGATGTTTTTGCTGACCTCCATATTTTTTACAGCAATGGTCATGAGTTCAAGACAACTCAACAAATTGTCAAATGCCGGAATAAATATTTCTTTAATAATTTGCATATCCCTGAAATAACCAGAAGGAAGGTTGGCGCTGATCATAGAAATTTGCTGCGGAATTCCGATCAGCATATTGCATTTTGCTCTTAAAAGTTCAAATACATCGGGATTCTTTTTATGAGGCATGATGCTGGATCCGGTAGTAAACTCATCCGGAAGCCTTATAAATCCGAAATTCTGACTCATATACAAACACGAATCCATTGCCAAACGAGACAAAGTAGTGGCTACTGATGATAAAGCCATTGCCACCGAACGTTCCATTTTTCCACGTCCCATCTGAGCATAAACAACATTGTAACTTAAATCATCAAAACCCAGTAATTCTGTGGTCATGCTTCGGTCGAGAGGAAACGAATTTCCATAGCCGGCGGCTGCTCCCAGTGGATTTTGGTTGGTAATTTGCCAGGCAGCGTACATCATATGCATATCATCCACAAGACTTTCGGCGTAAGCCCCAAACCATAGCCCAAATGATGATGGCATGGCTACCTGTAAATGTGTGTAGCCGGGTAGCAAATCGTCCTTATGCTGCTCACTTCGCTGCTGAAGCACATTGAAAAGCTCCTCAACCCCGGTGGTAATTTCCATAATCCGGTGCCTGGCAAAAAGTTTCAAATCCAGCAGTACCTGATCGTTTCGCGACCGGCCACTATGCACTTTTTTGCCTACATCGCCCAATTTACGTGTCAACTCCAACTCAACCTGTGAGTGAACATCCTCCACGCCCTCTTCTATTGAAAAATCACCCGATCCGGCCTTCTTGTACAATTCCTTTAATGTTGGAAGCAATACATCAATATCATTCTCCGACAAAAGACCAACTTTGGCCAACATTTTCGAATGTGCGATGGTGCCTATGATGTCAAACGGTGCAAGAAATAAATCAAGCTCCCTGTCTTTCCCGATTGTGAATGATTCAATCTTCCGGTCTGTATTGATTCCTTTTTCCCAAAGTTTCATATTCCTAAAAATTTATTGTCTTAAAAATCTGATTTCCCATACATTTGAAGAACTCACTATTAATTGATAAAAAATCTGAGATCAGACTTGAAGAAGGGAATAATACTAATATATGCGAATATAAATTCACTCAACAGAAAACTAATATTTCCTGTCATTTTTACCTTACACCACAACGTCAAAAAAAATGAATAATATTCACTAAAACAATGACATTATGTTATTACATTTTTATTCCAATATTTCAACTTCGTATTGGAATTGTCACAAAAATAACAGATTATTTTAAAAAACACGTTTTGGATTACAAAATAACCATGCGAGACAGATTATTTATACTCATTTTAAATTGAATTAATATGCAGATTATCGCACAACTTATGATAAACATTAACACTTTCTATGATTTCTGAGCACAAAATATATTCATTGGGAGTGTGAGATCTTGCAGAGTTTCCAGGACCAATTTTAATCGTCGCAAAAGGCATGCGGGCCTGATCAGAGGTTGTAGGAGATCCAAACATCTGAAGACCTGCCTTTTCACCCCGTTTTACAAAAGGATGATCCACAGAAACAGAAGAACTGTTAAGCCTGAAGGACCTGGCTTTGAGATCACAATCTGTCTGCGCCCTGATTAATTCAAACAACTCCTCGTTGGTATAATATTCATTAACTCTGACATCCACCACAAAACGGCATGCATCAGGGACCACATTATGCTGAGATCCTGCCTCAATGGCGGTAACAGTCATCTTTACCGGACCGAGAAATTCCGAAGACTCAGGAAACTTATATTCCCTGAACCATTCTATCACAGGCATAGCTTTGTAGATGGCATTAATGCCTTCGTTACGGGCTGCATGTCCGCTCTTTCCCTTCACCAAACCGTCCAATACCATCAAACCTTTTTCGGCAACAGCCATCTGCATCCGGGTCGGTTCGCCAACAATTCCGAAATCGACATCTCCCAGATCATCCAGAACAGAAGCAATGCCTCCATCGCCGGATATCTCTTCCTCTGCAGTGGCAGAAAAAATATAATTACAGGGCTGTTCCTTTTCTTCCAGCAACCTAAA
>JBEPWN010000152.1:0-6417 GCA_041642395.1 Marinilabilia sp.
ATTGATTTCTTACCATCCAGCATCATGTTATTTACAAACTGGGTTACCAAAGTATCATTAAACTTTGGATCAGGAAGAATGATTCTCTTTTTTGGTTTACTTTTTCTCATCTCTTCTTTTTGTTTATTAGCCTTTTCTTTATTGGTTGTATCTATGTCTTCAATAGCTGTTCGCTATTTACTCAACCTTTGTTACACTCCAATAAACAAAACCAAACAGTGAAACTCAAAATTACTTCTTAGGACGTTTTGTACCATACTTGGAACGACGCTGTGTCCGTCCTTCAACTCCGGATGCATCCAAAGCACCACGAACCAAGTGATATCGAACGCCAGGTAAATCTTTTACTCTGCCTCCGCGCACCAGCACAATTGAGTGCTCCTGCAAGTTGTGACCTTCACCTGGAATATAAGCATTCACTTCTTTTCCGTTGGTCAGTCTCACCCTGGCTACTTTACGCATAGCTGAGTTTGGTTTCTTTGGGGTGGTGGTGTAAACTCTTACACAAACCCCGCGTCGTTGCGGACAAGAATTCAGAGCAGGCGATTTGCTTTTTTCCACCTGTTTCTTCCGTCCTTTTTTTACTAATTGATGAATTGTTGGCATATGAACAATTATTTTAAACTTAAAATACTCTTTTCAAACGGGTTGCAAAGGTAGCCTTTTTGACGTAAAAACCGCACTGATTCGCAACATTTTTCACACCTCTGCACAAAAAAGCGGTGCAAAAGTACTAATTTTCAATTGAAAAATCATAACATATCCCGAAAAAATCGCGTAAATATTTGGTTAAAAATACTTTTAGCCAATGTTCCGGGTTATTAGCCACGACTCCAGACCAACAATGATATAAAAAACCATCGATTATATAACAAATTTTTATATTTTCCCCTGCTTAAAAAAACCATAAAATATATTTAACATGAAATCTTTCTTTTTATTTCTACTCCTGCTGTTTTTTTTCAATACAGTACATATGCAGCCAAGATACCATTGACAAAACAAAGGCCATCGGAAGTATCTCAACTAATGCTCTTATGGCTGATGTAGATTTTCTATCTTCTGATATGTTGGAAGGCAGAGAAGCCGAAATCCAGATAACCCGGACTCAAACGTTTCTTTTTTATATACCGGAACCTAGTGTCATGTCATGTATAAAATGACGTATAAGTTGAAACTGATTTTTGCTTTTTTCAAAATGAGAAAAAGCAAGCATAGCCATAGCTACGTGAACTTTTTATCATGATGAAAAAACGAAAATCAGTGATGCTTGGTGCGATATTTTATGCTTGACACGACACTAGGGTGAAGCCCAGAAAATAACGGAGCAGAATAATAATCAGCTGGGATTGAATCTGAATGTCAGATGGGGTGCCATGGAAAACCCTGCCGGCGGTAGTGACAATGCCCCTTTTGCAAAGGAAAATATCCCCATCATGTGGTTTCACACAGGAGGACACTCCGATTATCACGGCCCTTTTGATCATGCAAATAAGATTGATTGGAATAAGCTCGAAAACATTGTAAAGCTTAGCTTTTTTTAATATCTGGGATCTTCCCATGAAAGAAAATCAGTAAGTACCTTTCCATGTTTGACAACAGAAAACAAAGAACAATTGTATATTTGCAATCCAAAATTGTAAACTAATCAAAACCAACAAAAAATGGATGCATACGTATTTCCCGGGCAAGGCGCCCAATACGTTGGAATGGGAAAAGATGTTTATGAAAACAATCCCATGGCCAAGGACCTTTTTGAAAAAGCAAACGAAATCTTAGGATTTCGCATCACAGACCTTATGTTTGAAGGAACGGATGAAGACCTGAAGCAAACCAAGGTAACCCAACCGGCTATTTTTCTGCATTCGGTAATATTGGCAAAAACGCTGGGAACTTCTTTTCAACCAGAAATGGTTGCAGGACATTCGCTGGGTGAGTTTTCGGCACTTGTTGCGGCCGGTGCCCTTTCATTTGAAGACGGACTCCGCCTCGTTTCGAAACGGGCCCTGGCCATGCAAAAAGCATGTGAAATTAAGCCATCAACCATGGCTGCAATTGTTGGACTGGATGATGCTATCGTTGAAGAAGTTTGTAATTCAATTGACGATGTAGTTGTTGCAGCTAACTATAATTGTCCCGGACAACTGGTGATTTCAGGTTCCTTTGAGGGCATTGACAAAGCCTGCGAGCTTCTAAAAGTAAAAGGGGCCAAACGTGCTCTCAAACTCCCGGTGGGTGGAGCATTTCACTCTCCTCTGATGGAGCCTGCCCGCGCCGAACTGGCTGAAGCCATCGAAAACACAAGGTTCAACATACCGGTATGCCCGGTCTATCAGAACGTGGATGCCAAACCACAAACTGATCCCGAAAGCATCAAAACCAATCTGAACTCTCAGCTGACCTCGCCGGTTAGGTGGACACAGACAGTTCAGAATATGGTTGCGGACGGGGCCGATCATTTTACCGAGATCGGACCAGGAAAAGTACTCCAGGGACTAATTAAGAAAGTTGAAAGATCAGCCCAAACTGAAGGGATCAGTCAACTCCAATAAAAATAACAAAAAGGCGACCTAAGGTCGCCTTTTTGTTATTTATTCCACATGACCACTGCCTTCTGCTCTTTTCCATTCATCAACACAGTAAGTGGTTTATCAAATTCTATGTGTTTGAAATAACCTGTATCTTCCACTACTCGCTGGTTATCTAAAAACGAAAGATCCACATATTGATTTTCATTTTTGCGATGTACTGAAAAGTATCCCACATTCATCGATGTTACATTATGAAAGAAATGCGATCCCAAAGATGCATCAAGCGGAAAATCAGGAAGCCCCATTTCAACAATCACTCTGGCCTGAGATATTTGTGACCAATAAACCGGAATGCCTGTTGACGGATCACGGGTACCCCAGCGCCCCGGACCGATCAACACATATTCACGGTCTTTTGCCTCCATTTTCTTATTCAGTGCTGCTATCTCGACAGCCATTTCCCGCGTCTTCATGCGATCAAATTTATTAATATCCATTAAAACCAGATCGCGAATATGGGTATATCGTCCATTGCCCATGCCCTTTTCAGATTTTAAAATTATCTGATTTTCTTCAACTTCACTAAAATCAACATCAAGATGATTTTCGAGTCGAATAAGCGGCTTTATCTGTAAAAGCCATAATGTAGGATTACCTTTATGTCCGGGATCCAGATCCAGAACAAACTCAATTTCCACAGGCGCTCCCATTGCTTCTCTGAAATAACGCAACAATACATCCAATGCTTTTGGTAATGCCACATAATCATACTTAAGAATATCTGCAAAATTCAAGACTCTTGGCCCTCTCAGAGAGAAATCAGTAGAAAGGCGGTCATTGTTAATATCATAAACCGAGGCACAGTGCTTCAGATTGCCATCTTCTTCGGCTTCGCTGATATCAAGCTTTCTAATGAATGCATCCTCGCCGTCTTTCAAAAGGTCTCCACCATTTTGTTCAAGCTCGACCGCATAAAAATAATCCTGTGAATCTTTAATCTGATCGCCCATAGCGCTAAGCTCCAAATTGGGATATCGCGGACAAAAACGCCATGCTTTCTCACCCCCTACTACATATTTCCCCAAACCAATTCCTATCACCGCAAATCCATCGTCGGGTTTCATATAAGAAAATGGGTAATAATTGAACGATTGTGCCACTCCACTTACATGAGGGTAATAACGGTTATGTACCTTCTGTCCGATAAGCTTCTGAATTATGACCGCCATTTTTTCTTCATCAATCTTATAATGCACGGCATCGAAATAGGCTCTGGCTGTAGGACTAAAGATGGAAGCATAGACTAACTTCACAGCCGTGGCCAGTTGATCGAAGCGAACTTCAGGGTTAGGATGATTATTAGGCAGAACATAGGTAGCAAATACCCCGGCAAATGGCTGCAAGAGACTGTCCTCAAAAAGACCGGATGATCGCACTGCCAGAGGGACATCCATAAATTCTATATAATGATGCAATTTACGATCAACTTCTTCCGTCAACTTGGCAGCGAGCAGCATATTTTTAACCTGATCATAATCCCTTTCTTCATAAATCTTTATCAAAAGATTATTTTTCTCCAGGAAAGCTGAAAACTCACCTGCACCAATAATTGTTGTTGGCGGGATTTTAACATTCAAATTAGGAACAATGGAGGAAAAATCAATGTTTTCGATAAAATTACTTAGAAAAGCAAGTCCACGACCTTTCCCCCCGAATGAGCCTCCTCCGATCCGCATTACAAATCTGTCCGTATTAACCAAGGAGGGGTCAAAAGAGACCACCCGCCCACGCATGTGCTCAAGCCTGGCCTCTTCAAAAACATCAAGAATCTTTTGCCGCAGTTTGGTGGTACTATCAAAGTCTTCTATCCGATAAGGACGCAAGCGCTTGGCAATAGATATTTCACCCCGTGCCATTAGCCAGGTAGAAATTCCGTTTCGCCGGGCGTGATAAAGAAGTGACTCTGGTGGTACATCGCGAAGACAAAGGATAAACTCTTTAAGATTACGGGCAAGTGCCAGGGTAACACCCCGTGAATTAGTGAAAACAAAATTTCCAAAACCCAACTTCTGATGTATGAAATTATAAATATCCATACTCAGAGTTTCAGAATTCTTATCAATAAAATCAGCTCCTATCTCTGCGGCCTTTTTTGCATTATCGGGATCGGATGACTGCAATAATGTTGGCAACGTAGTTTTTGATTGCACATAACGGATCAGATCAACTCCTGCATTTTCATCCGATACTCCGTCCCGGGCATATTTCACATCAGAAATCACACAAATCAGGTTCTCTACATATTTATCAACAACCTCTACAGCTTCCTCGTAACTACTGACGAGCAATACTTTGGGCCGAACCCTCATTTTCAGAATTTTGTGAGTCTGATCAGAAGTCTCTTCAGTCAGGATATTCTGAGTTTGTGTCATTATAATAGAGTACAGAAGCGGCAAATAGCGCGTGTAGTATCGTTGTGAGTCTTCCACCAAAAGAATGACACGGACATCACCAACTTTCACATCATTATCAACATTTAACTTGTCCTCTACGTACTTGATCATGGCCAGAAAAACACGCGAATCCCCATTCCACACAAATACCTTATCAATACTTCCTCCCGGAGATGAGGGCTTGTCAAAATATTTAAGATCTTCGTTATTATTGACCATCAAAAGAATGGGCAAATCGGGATAAGACTTACGTATTTCCTGACTCAAAGACACAGGCATCTGTTTGTCGAGACCCGCCATAAGAATGACCATGTCAAAGGGCCGCTCGCTCATTAGCGAAAGCGCTTCATCGTAAGAAGCAACACTCGTAATACGGGGAGCTGAAAAAAGATTAAGCTGAAGATATTCACCAAATATGGTGTCGAAAAACCGGCCTTCACGAACTATTGAGTATGAGTCGTAATATGTGGCCACCAGCAAAACCTCAGTGACCTTGAACGACATGAGTTCCTGAAAAATGTCCTGATCCGATTTCTTGCGCTTAAATATTTTCGAGAGTTCAATGTATTGGTTATCATCAGCCATAGCAGCAGTATGTCAATTGTAAAACATACTCACAAGTTAGCTTTATTTAGGGATATTGCAAAAGAAATGACGCCGGGCCATACATCCTGGCCACGTAATCATACCAATCCAGAATTGGAATTAAATATCCAGAGCCGATTTTGTTTTTTGAAGTAATTCGCGGCGAAAGGACTTCAGGTTATCCCCTGAAAAACCAATAATGAAATTATCTTGCCAATGCAGATGGATTGTTCCGTTAAAAGGATCCTCAATCACATAGTCACCTTGGATCAGATTTTCCCCATCAGCTTGAACAAACTCATGATATTTACGCAGAATTGATTTAATTTGATCTGCTGAACTTCGTTCTATCACAAACATAGTGAGCTTACCCTGGTCGGCTTGGTATGTGCCACGATAAGCACTGCCCAGGAATTCAAGTCCCATGAAGGTATTGGAAACATACTGACGCGAATTTAATACCAGGCTATCGGCAGGCATTGCCTCAATAACCCTAGGTAACCGGGGATTTTCGCATAACTGCTCTGAAATATCATTGGCTGTTGTAAGCAATACACCGCTTCCGGCATTTGGCTCGTGATACGAATTCATTTTCACATAATACTTCCCGGATACAAAGTTCAGAATGTTCTCTTCGTAATAGCCCTGGGCACCAATATCAGTAACGTCAGCTTCGGGGGGACGTTCCATACTGTAAATTCCATAGGCATGGACGGGATCATTCTGGTCATAAACTTCAATGGAGAGCTCAGCATCACCCTTTGAATAGTGAACCACCCACAATTTTTGAAAATCATAACTAAAATAAAACTCCGCAGCACCATTGATGTGATTGAAGAGATTATTTT
>JBEPWN010000153.1:0-6412 GCA_041642395.1 Marinilabilia sp.
GAAGGAGTGTTATTGAGACTCAACAATCACTGTCTTATCACGGTTCTAGTTGAAAAAAATTAGAATTTGCAGGATAACGCCAACTACTGAATTTCTGATATCAGCAATAGAGCAACAAATTAGCCCTGTTAGAAATCTTTCATTTTTTCTAACAGGGCTTGCTTTTTAAAAGTACAGGAAGCATTACTCCATATTTTCAATAATTGCTGAGTTTAATGTAGTTATACCGGCTTTCAAATCTTCCCTGGATATTGTTAATGCAGGTGATAACTGAATAACATTTCCCTGTGACACCTTAAAACTCAATCCTTCTTTTAAGCATTGATACATCACTTTCTCTGCCAGCTCAACAGCTTTTTCTTTTGTGGCAATGTTTTCTACCAATTCAACTCCCCACAGCAACCCCTTTCCTCTGATATCCCCAATTTCAGGACACAACTCTTTCAAAGCGCCCATCTCATCAGCCATAAACTGCTCATCATCAACAACTTTTTCAAGGATCTGATTTTCTTCAATAAAATCCAACGTTGCCAGTCCGGCAGCACATCCCAGAGGATTTTTCTCAAACGTATAGTGTCCCAGAGAAATATGTCCGGCCACATTAAACTCGTCCCGGCAAATCATCGCTGCCATCGGTACCAGTCCGCCACCAAGACCTTTTCCAAGGCACAGAATATCGGGTGCAAATCCGTAATGCTCGAACGCAAACATCTTACCTGTGCGTCCCATCGCTATAGGAATTTCATCCAAAATCAATAAAACCCCATGCTTGTCACAAATTTCACGTACCCTCTGCCAGTATTGTAAAGAGGGAATCTGAACATCTGTATTTCGAATGGTTTCAGCTACAAAAGCACCAATATCACCTTCCTTTTCTATAACATATTCCAAATAGTCGGCATATTTCAGTTGGTCTCCTTCATTATCGTCGAAAAACCCACGATAAGCTGCAGGTGGTGGAATGCGGATTACACCAGGCATCATTGGCCCCATATCTTGTCGAAAAACCGATTCTCCCCCAACCGAAATAGCATCGAGAGAAGCCCCATGAAAGGAATCCCATAGAGAAACAACTTTATGTTTGCCTGTAACCACTCTGGCCAGCTTCAAAGCCATCCCTATTGCTGATGTGCCTCCGGGAGCAAATAATACCCTGCTAAGCGGGTCGGGTAATAATCCGATTAATCGTTGGGCAAAATCCACTGCCACCCGGTTGGTATATCGCCGGGGAGAAAATGGAAGCCTGGCCATTTGCTCCTGTACTTTTTTTACGACATACTCGTTACCATATCCGATTTGGTGTACATTATTGCCATGAAAATCGAGAATTTCTCTCCCTGATAGAGTTTTCAGACTGCTGTTTTTGCATGACTCCACTACTTCCATACAAGGAGAGGACATTGATTGATGCAGGAAAACAGCGGCGTCTTCTTCCAGCAATCTGAGTGTAGATAAATCCAGTGATTCAATCCATTTGACTCTCGCAGCCGATTGGTTAATGTCTCCTTCGATCATGTTATTGCGTTTTTTGAAAAATAAAAAGAACCCCTCAATGCCTGACGGCACAAGGGGAAAAAGAGGGATTTAAAAAACTATTGTCAGTTGAAAACTAAAAATCCGGCAGGTTAATGGATAAAGTTTTGTTGGTTCCGGTAAACATGTTCATTACCCCGACACTTTTCACATCATCCGGAAGCGTTAAATACACCTCCCCCAATGCAGGAATTGTAAACTGCTGACCGCTCTCATGCGACAAATAAAATGGCATATCGGCCACGTTCTTTATCCTGATTACTTTTTGGTTTTTATCTTCGCGTCCGGTATTACCGAACTCAACCGAAGCCTCAAAAAAGGCTTTCAACAACTTTTCGGGTCCTGCCATTTTATCATCAAACCAGGCAACGGTGCGACGATCAAACATGGCCTCCCTGATAGATCTCTGAGTTCGCTCTTTGGCAAAAACAAGCGTCATGGGACGATGTCCGTTTTCAACATCATAATAATGTGCATTTACATCGTGAATATCGGAATTCCCTATCATGGCAAGTTCTTTATCCAGGCACCAGTCAATTACTATCGGATACCATTCTTTTTCATTGAAAACCTCTATACCATGTATGTAGCCTTTCTCATACCAATCCTGATGCATATCCATCCATACACAGGTATCTGGCTGCTGAGCCTTCCATCCCGGATGATTCCACATAACGAACCCTCCCTGGTTGATAGCAGCTCGCACAGCATCTTCCGGATCAGGCGTATCAAGCGCATTCACATCTTCAAGAAACAATGCGTTAAGATGTCCGGGAGCCATATCACGGGTTATCTCTCCTCCGCGAATCAGGATAATATCTTTTTTCTCTGACATGGGCAGTGCTATTTCGTATGGAGAATTATGATCACCCTTAACATACTCGCGATGGGGCCTGTGCTCAATATGGTCGGTAATGGAAATGGCGTCAAGACCTTCTTCCCATGCCTCAGTAACGCGGATGGTGGGCCAAACAATTCCGTCAGAAAAAACCGTATGCATATGAAAGTCACATTTCAGGGTTTTATAGCCTGGAATATCGGGCAGCTGTATTTCTTTCCTGACTGATGGCCTTTTCATGTGCGGTAACTGAATATTATTCACATTTTGTGACCAGCTCTGCAAAAAAATGAGGCTGATTATTGCTGACAAAAAGATTAATCTCTTCATAATATTAAGGTATTTTGAATTATTGATTTAAAATTAGATCGTTAGATAATTAAATGTTAGATAATAGACAATCGTATGACATTGACATTATGAATTTTAACTAAAACCTTCATTTAAAAATGAGAAATGATTAAAGCGGGCACCCCTGCCGGGGCTTAGGTTGTTGATTTCCTGTGTATCGCTTGTTACGATACGGTCGCCCTTGCCAAGGCTTTACAAAATCAAACGCTATTTTAAACATCAGCCCAATTTTTGATTCTTTTATTGATATTCTTTTTGGCATTGCCCCAAAAAAAACCAAAATCCCGAATTAAGTTTTGTAAGGTTTTTTGGCCTTAAAGCCAAAAACCAACAAAAACTATTCTCGGGAAGTCCGATTAAACCTATCTCCCCGCGAAAGCCAAAATTTCCGGCCATTGCGCAAGCCCTTGAAAGTCGCCCATTTTGGCTTCCCGCCATCCGCCGGCCCGGAAATCGGACTGGCCACCACGTCTTTAAATTGTGAATCTTTTTTAATCACAAAAGAATTCTTTCGAATAAAAACAAGGTCACAATTTTTCTTTCCGAGTGCAGACTTAATTTAAGCGTTGCTTTAAAACCTTTAAACTTTAAAGAAGATAACTCACATTAAATACTTGAATTCTAAACCATTATGCGTTATTAGTAATCCCTGTTTAAAAATACCCTCAAGAATGGCCCAAATTCTTTTTATCTCAACCTTCGGGTCCTTTCTTAATTTTTCTGTTTTTCAAAAGTATCTATCAGTCGATGTTCCAGATCATAGGTATCCAGTCGCAGGTATCCATCACTTATATTAATCATACAGTAATGATATCCCCGATGGGTTTTGGCTGAAAACCAGGTGCGGTGCGGAGCAAAATCCTCAAGATTACCACCTCCGCCGCCGGCCTGTAGATAGACAATTCCGTCAGGGTGAACCTTCCCGTCTTTGAGGGGCCAGCTTCGTTCGTAACAATGAAGATGTCCGAACATAACCATATCTACATCATATCCTTCGCAAAGAGGTACGATCTTACGAATTTCCTTATCTCCCATATCAGAGGGACCCCGATAGGTATCACCATAGTCGTTCTCATCGGATGAAAAAGGGGCATGATGCAATAAAACAAACTTCCAGGTAGCAGATGAATTACTGAGTTGACGGCTTAACCACTCATATTGAATGCCTCCCGGAGAAAACGCATCTTTTTGATTGCTGTTAAGCACAAAAAAATCGGCATTACTGTATTGAAATTTATAATACCCATGCTCATTGGGAGGCGAAAAGAAACGATTGAACCAGAAAAGATCGCCATCACCGTTTCCGGCAACCGGGAAAACAGGAACCTTTCCCAATATTTTGTCCATACCGGGAAAAAACTCCTGTGTCCATTGATCCTTAAAATCCTGGTGTCCCCCATCAGTGAGATCTCCAAGGATGGTAAAAAAGTCAGGCCGGTTGTTCCATAGTCCCTCACTAACAAGCCTGTTGATAAAAGGACGGCTTTCTGTGTCAGCAATTACACCAAAGCGAAAAGGGACATCTTCATCCGGGGCCGTTTTAAAAAACACTTTCTGAGATGGTTCTGCATTTTTCGTATCAGCAATTTCCGCGTAATATTTTGTTCCGGCCTTAAGATTTTCCAGTTGCAGGTGAAAAATACTGTCCCGCCCATCCAAAAGAATGCTGTCCTGCAAAGGATATCTTTCACCATATCGAACCACAAAGGGACTGTTTAGATGATTTTCCCAGGTAATATTTGCCGAATGAGCAGAAACAAAAGAGCCAAACGGATTCACCAGAAAACCGGAAGATTGATCAGGCATAATTCCGTTTTTTATTGCATCCCTGAATTGCCGGAATTTTTGTTCTATTTCCGTTTTTTTCAACACTCCGTCATAGATGGTAATTTTTTTCAAAAGGTCGCTGAAGAGCATATGAGATTCATTGGATAGAATTGCTTGTATCTTCAGTGGATCTTTACCCGAAGAGGCAATACTCCCATTGACTGCCATTTTTTGAGTCCCATTTTGATAAAGAGTTATAGTGTTATTCTTATGCATAATTACCCAGTGATCCCAACATTTTTGAACAGACTTCTCAGCTGGTTCACCATACTCCCCCAAATGGATGGTATCGTTAAAAAGAGTCAGAATATTTTCACCCCCACCATCTTCCAGACTGAAACCCACAGGGGTGTTGACATGGTTAAGAGTGATTATTTCAATCGTTTGGTTTCTAATCTTACCATTCTGCTTTTCAGGCAGCAACAGAACACCTCCTTCGATGGATTCAGGTGTCTTTCCTTTAAACAGGCTGTGATACCCGGAAAAATCATACACTACCGCAGGATCATTTTTTAAAGTGCATGAACTTAACAGCAGGGTGCTCAGCAATACAAGCGAAATAATTGAAAAGGTCTTCATCATTAAATCATTAGATTTTTAGAAGCTAGATGTTATCAATAGACCGTTAGATTTTGAGATGTAAGATTTAAGATTAATCGTATAACCTTGAAATACTGTACTTCAACAAACATCTTTAACTACAAACAACTGATTTGCAGTACATTGCAAAATCTTAACGAAGTATTGCTTCATACTAAAAAAGTTTAAACCCGACAAGCCCTATTGCCTGCCGGGGGTATACAAGAAGACAACTTATTTATTTTCCCACCAAACAGGAGTCCAGTAGTCATAATTGCCAACACTTCCTGCCTGCCTGACAACGGCATCATCATGGTTTTTGAGATTCAGAGCCTGCTCCTCATCCGGATAAAGGAAACGGCTGGGGTAAACATCGCTGCGAGCATCAGGACCGGCTTGAATAACACCGGGAAACCCGGTTCTCTTAAATTCACAAAATCCCTGATAATCATTGTAAAAAAGAGCAAGCCATTTTTGATTAATAATGGTTTCAACGGCCCCGTTAAAAGCTACCGGCGCAGATACTTCCTGAGAAGTTGATGTTCTGAGCAAATAGTCCTCAGGCATTTCAACATTCCAATAATCAAAATTAAAAGTGATGCCGTTTTCGTAGTGCGTTTGTGCATTAGCAACAGCTGCAACTCCGGGAAAACGTACTGCGGCCTCAGCAATAATAAAATGAACTTCGGCAGCTGTCATAACAATCCCCTGTGCAGCATCAGGTTCAAAATAAAAAATCTCAGGATTGATCTTGGAAATATTGGCTGGTCCCCCTTTATATTCATAGGCGCTGCCATCAACCATTCCGTTAATCATCCCTGAATATTCCGGCTCTCCTTCATCCCTGGATGACTCAGTTGGGGCAAACCACGCCATTTGTCGTGGATCATCATAAGCCTTCAGAACTTCTTCCACGGTTTCGCTCATCCGGTATTCATCATATGAGCCAACGCGGTAACCAGCTTGCTGAGAACGGGGATGAACATTGGGATACGAAGAAGTGTACTCCAGAGCCACATTGTAGCTGTTACTTTCAATTAACGGATATTTATCCGGATTCGAAATAATCGCAGCCATTTTTCCTTCAACATCGATAGAGGTTTTTTCGACCACGTTTGATAAACGCATAAGAGCTCTTAACTGCAGGGAATTGGCAAAACGCCTCCAATTGTCCAAATCGCCATTTAAAAGAATATCACCTTTTACTACGTTCATCCCTGAGGTTGACAGCAGATTATTGGCCTCCTCCAAATCATTAAGTATGGATACGTAAATCTCTTCCTG